>NZ_JBJPHU010000019.1:0-85559 GCF_052939515.1 Phormidesmis sp. 146-33 | reverse complement strand
CGCGGGGATTGGTCAAACGAGGGCATCGAGTCAGCCTGCTTTATGAGCGCGACGGCAACCTGGTCGATGAGTATCGCAAGTTTTGTCAGGATGTGATCAAGATTGATACATTTGGATTCGATCGCCGTAAGGTAGACGATATTCTCAAGTTTGTTCGCAGTTTGATCAGGATTGGTACAATTCCTGCTGATCAAGATAGTCTGGTTTTTTGTAATGCGTATCATTCTGCTGTGTTTGGTTATGCATTGTCATCGTTAAAACATCTTCCCTTTATCTGCTACTTTCAGATTCCTCCCTGTGATTTCAATCGTCAGCGTCGCGTTGCACTCAATGGCGTTGATCAATTCATTGCAGTTTCTCACCAAACTAAGCTGGAATGGGTCAAGTTTGGGTTAGCAGAAGAGAAGATTGAGGTCATTCAAAATGGCACCGATCCCAACAAATTCAAACCTGCTGAAGACTTCGCTGCCCTAAGAAAAGAATGGGGATTATCTGAAAACGATCGCGTTATCTCCTACGTCGGCAGAATTGACGAATCAAAAGGCATCGAATCACTCATCAAAGCATTAGGTATATTGCACCAGCAAGGAATCACCCCTCACCTTTTGCTAGCCGGAAAACCCGTCGTTCACTATGATCCCGAAAAAGGCAGAGAATGTCCCGAAGCGGGTGCAAAATATCAACAGTCATTAGAACAATTAGCGATCGATTCAGGGGTTGGAGAGCAGGTGAAGTTTTTAGGACTATTAAAAAATCCCGTACCCCTTTATCAAATCAGCGATGTCAATGTTTTGTGCAGCACCTGGCCAGAACCTTTTGCCAGAGTCATTCTAGAATCAATGTCCTGTGGAACGCCGATCGTAGGTAGCCGCATCGGAGGCACGATCGAAGCCTTAACAGGTGAATTTGAGCGCGGATTATTCACACCCAATGATGAAAAAGATCTCGCAAGGTGTCTGACCAAAATATTGGATTGGCGATCACAAGAACCTGAACTAGGCGTGCGATATCGAGACCATGTACTCAAACATTTTGGTCTAGAAAAACTCGTCGAAAACTTCGAGACCACCCTGCTCAAAGTCGCCCAAAAATCCAAGATCGCCGCCTAATTTCAACAGATTATTTCATCCCTCATCCCTCATCCCTCATCCCTCCAAAATGCCTCAATCCCCTCGTATGCTCTCGATCGTAGAAGGCTTTATCGGACATCTCACCTACGGGCGCTTGATGCGAGAATCTCTAAGCCAATCTTGCCCGATCGACTTCTATTGGCACAACGACGAACGAGAACTGAGAACCCGTCTGATGAGCCGAGCGATCGGACATTATCGCATTCCCCCAACTCGCTGGACATTAGAACAGAATACCGATTTTTTTCTCTTTCGATTTCAAATGTGTCTTGGCTATTTTGCGCGACGGTTGGTGTTAAGAAAAATGGCAGAAACTCACTATACTGCTCTCCATTTTCATACCCAGCCCCTTGCGTATTTATGCCTCGATTTGATGAAAGAAATGCCGATGGTCATTAGTCTCGATCGCACGGCTGCTCAAGCTTCCAGAGAATATACTAAGCCGAGTTTGAGATGGACATTTGCCCCCAATTTTCGTCTCGACAAGCAAGTCTTTGAAGCAGCAAAAAGTATCGTCAGTTTCTCAGAAGCAGCCCGACGATCGGTGATCGAAGACTACAACATTTCACCCGAAAAAGTCACAGTAATTTATCCAGGGGTTGATGTCGATAAAATTCCCGTTGCTGACGTTAGAAGTTGCTCTAGTGAGACTTTTAGCATCCTATTTGTGGGCGGCGATTTTGAGCGGAAAGGTGGCTACGATCTGGTCAAGGTATTTTTAGAAAAGTTTAGCGATCGTGCCGAACTTCACCTGGTTACTCAAACTCCAATTGAGGTCAGCCATCCCAATATTCATATCTATAAAAATATTAAAGCCTACACGTCTGAGTGGCTCAATCTTTACCATCAAGCTGATGTATTCGTGATGCCGACGTATGCAGAACCGTTTGGTTGGGTGTTTCTAGAAGCAATGGCGGCAGGGTTACCGATTGTGGCCACCAATATCACAGCAATTCCTGAAATGGTAACACCTGGCGAAAATGGATTACTGATCGAACCGGGTGATCTTTCTGCCTTAGCTCAAAGCATTCAACACTTGATCGAAAATAGAGAACTGGGGCAAAGAATGGGGGCAAAAGGTCGTCAGTTAGTTGAGCAAAAGTTTAATGCTAAAGCCCATTTTTCAAAGTTAGAAGCGCTTTTTCAAGCCGCGATCGCCGCTCCCAATCTCACAACCGAACTCGTCCAATCTTCCCTGTCTAAAACAAAAGCCTGAACCCTACAGTTCAAAGAATTACTTATGAAAACTCTCTTCACTTGTCACTATCCCTTTAATCCAAATGCAGGGGCTGCGGGTGTGACGTGGCGGCTTGGTCAGGAATATCAAAAACTGGGGCATGAAGTTCAATATTACTCATTGAACGAAGTTCCTAAACAGATCCATCGGCTCCTGAGATTTGCAACTTTTCCAGCATTTGTCGCCTATCAAATCTCACAATTAGCGGACGAAATCGATGTCGTAGACGCTTCAACGGGAGATGCCTGGATCTGGGCAACTTTAATTAGCAAACTCCACAAGCGTCGTCCTCTATTAGTCGCACGTTGCCACGGACTTGAACACATTGAACACCTGGAATATCTCGAAGAAGCTCGACGCGGCAATCTACAGTTGAGTTGGAAATATCCCCTTTATCGCGGCAGCATTCGACTATGGGAAGCAGCGACTTCAATGCAATGTGCGGATGTTGTGTTGTTGTTAAACGAGCGAGATCGCCACTATGTAATTGATCAATTAGGCGTTGATCCCGATCGGGCCCACGTCGTTGCAAATGGCATTCCTGATGATTATCTACGGCTCCCATTTGAACCGACTCCCCCCCCTGATCAGCCCATTCGGATTGCCCAAGTAAGCAGCTACATCATCCGCAAAGGCATCCAGTATGGCACGCCTGCTCTCAATGCGATTCTCAACCGTCATCCCACCGTCGAGGTCAGCATGTTAGGTACCGAATGCCCCGCCGATGAAGTGTATGCGGATTTTGATCTGGGTGTGCGCGATCGCGTCAAAGTCGTCCCTTCTTACCAAAACAACACGCTGCCAGCACTACTCAAAGGACATCACATCAAACTTTTTCCGACCATTTCTGAAGGATTTGGCGTTGCGCTTGTCGAAGCGATGGCTTGTGGACTCGCCCCCATTACCGCTGCTGCTCCCGGCCCATTAGAAATCGTGCAGGATGGCAAAGATGCGATCGTCGTTCCTAGTCGAGACAGTCAAGCGCTAGAGCAATCTTTGGAACAGTTAATTCAAGATCGCTCATTGCTGGATCGCCTACGCCGCAATGCTTACAACACGGCTCAACACTACAGTTGGTCACGAATTGCTCAAGACAATCTGCGCTATTACAAGGCAGCGATCGCAAAGACTCGTGAAGTTAGCGATATGGGGAGGATTAAAATCTAAGAGCGCGAGAAACTCACTTAAAATTCGGTTCCCCTTTTTCAGGGAAGCTAGGGGAATCATCCGCGAGTGATCTACTAAAACTCTCTATTTGTGATCTCTTGAATCTACTGATCCTATCTATATAAACATTAGTTGTATTGTGTATTGAATATCAGGTCTACGATCGAATGAATTACCCCCCCCAAACCCCATGCCTTCCCTTCTAAAACCTGCCCCCGCTTGGCTGGCAATTCTTGGCTTTTCTCTGTTCTCTGCCCTTTGCATTCTGATTCGCGTTGGCGGAGTGTTGCGGCTGGCGTTTCCACTAGGGGCTTTATTCGTCGGACTCTTTCTCTATTTGCGCTACCCCCTTTTGTATCTTGGCTTTACCTGGTGGGTTTGGTTTTTGGCAGCGTTTGTGCGGCGTTTGGTCGATCAGCAGGCGGGATGGGTTGATCCAAATCCAGTGTTGTTGGCTCCGTTTTTTGTGACGATCGTCTCTCTCCTAACGTTTGCCAAACAGCTTCCAAAAGCGATTCGGGGCAGTGGGTTGCCTTTTGTGCTTTGTGTGCTGGGCGTAATTTATGGGTGTCTAGTAGGTGTGATTAATAACTCACCAACCGCCGTAATTGTGCCTTTATTAAACTGGTTGACTCCTGTCGTATTTGGGTTTCACTTATACGCCAACTGGCGCAGCTATCCAGAAATTCGGCAAACGATTCAGCGCATTTTTGTCTGGGGAGCATTTGTGATGGGTGCCTATGGTGTGGTGCAGTTTTTGGTCGCGCCTCCGTGGGATCGCTTCTGGCTGCAAAATCAAACAACTCAGGTCTTTGGAACGCCCAACCCTCTAGGAATCAGAACGTTTAGTACGATGCACTCGCCCCAGCCATTCGCCGCTGTGATGGTTGCAGGGTTATTTATTTTATTTGCCAGTCGTAGTCCGATTCGATTCCCTGCCTCTGCGGTGGGGTATTTATCTTTTTTATTGTCACTGGCTCGATCGGCGTGGCTCAGTTGGGTCGTTGGCATTGTTGTCTTTTTGCCTTCGCTGAAACCAAAACTACAAATGCGTTTGATTGTGACTATTTTAGTCATGATGATTTTTGTATTGCCCTTAACGTTCATCGAGCCGTTCTCAACTGTAATCGGTTCGCGGGTACAAACCCTATTTGCAGGTAAAGAAGATGTCAGTTATGCCGATCGTGCAGAAGGCTACAGCAAGTTTCTCACTCAGGCACTCACCAACGTCTCAGGAGAAGGCATGGGCTTCACGATCCAAAGTTCTGTAATTGGCAGCAATGATAGCGGCATTCTGACGATGCTCTTGACCCTGGGCTGGCTGGGAACGTTGCCCTATTTAGGGGGTTTGCTGCTCTTGATTGCAACGCTAGTTCAAAGTCAGGAAGCGAAGTTTGATGCATTTGCCAGTACTGCTAGAGCGATCGCGATCGCCACGTTTTCTCAAATCAGCCTCAACAATGTGATGCTCAGTTCTTTTGGCATGGTGCTATGGACGTTTATCGGCATTACCATAGCAGCCCGACAATACTACGCCAAGCTCACTGTCGAGCCACCAGAGACTAAAGACTAAAGACGTGAAAATTAAACATTTTTTTGTTCAAAGTCCAAAGTCCACCTTCAATGTTAATATTGCGCCAGTGATTTCGCGAATGATGATGACTCAAGAACCCGATATCAATAATCAATACCAGCTTCGGATGATGGCGCAGGCTGTTACCGAATTAGCAGAAAGAATCGATCAAGGCTTCGATCGTACGGCTCAAAACATCGAGCAGGGCTTCGAGCGCACCAACCAAAACATCGAGCAAGGCTTCGAGCGCAACAGCCGAAATTTGGACAGTCTCAGAGAACTGGTCGAAACCGGATTTGACGACCTCAAGCGAGTTAGCCAGCAGCAGGCAGATACCGCCCGATCGCTCGCCGAAAGCGTTTCCAGATTGGTGATTTTGTTAGAACGGAAAAGTTGACCTTCTAAAGCGGTTTAGGAATCATACCCAGACGATCGAGCAGCGCTTCATCCTGCGATCGCTCTGGATTGGGAGCCGTCAACAACACAGACCCCGTAAAAATCGAGTTGGCACCCGCCATAAAACACAAAGCTTGCAGTTCATCGCTCATTTGGGTTCGCCCCGCAGTCAGCCGCACCATTGAGTTAGGAAAGAGAATTCGAGTGGTGGCAATGACGCGCACCAGGTCGATCGGATCAACAGGCGGCGCATTCTCTAAGGGCGTTCCGGGAATGGGGATCAGACAGTTAATCGGAATCGATTCGGGAACGGGGTCAAGATTACACAGGGCTTCGAGAAAACCTAACCGATCTTGCGTCGATTCACCCATGCCCAAAATGCCACCACAGCAGACCGAGATTCCTGCCTCGCTGACGGTGCGAATCGTTTCTAACCGATCTTGATAAGTGCGCGTCGTGATCACCTTGCTGTAATAGCTGGGCGACGTGTCCAAATTGTGATTGTAGGCTGTCAGACCCGCTTCTTTAAGCTGCTTTGCCTGATGGGGTTTGAGCATTCCCAACGTACAGCAAACCTCCATTTCTAGCGCAGCGACCTGACGCACCATTTCTAACACGCGATCGAACGGGGCCCCATCTCGCACTTCTCGCCAGGCCGCTCCCATACAAAAGCGAGTCGATCCGGCAGCTTTGGCCATTTTTGCCTCAGTCACGACTGCCTCAATCTCCATCAACGGTTCTGGCTGCAAATCCGTCTGATGATGCACGCTCTGAGAACAGTAGCCACAATCTTCGGGACACGCTCCCGTCTTGATATTGCCCAACGTACACATCTGAATGGCGCGTGGATCATGATGCGCTCGATGCGTCTTTTGCGCCTCAAACAGCAGATCTGGCAGCGACTGGTGATAAATTTTAGCGATGGAGTCGATCGAGGTCATCATGGCAGGAAATTTTGAGGGATAGGGAGGGCGTTGCCCCGCATTCGCGAGGAGGGATGAATGGGAGTTCTGTAACTGGCGCTCATTGTTTATCAAGATTATCAGCACATCGCCGATCGAATAATGCAGAAATTCTGATCTCTCTCCAGTGATACAATGCCTACCACCATGACTCGGTTTCCTCGCTCAAAATTGCAGCCTCGCCGTTTGAATAGATCTGTTCGCGTGATTACCGTCACTGAATTATTGTGGGCTTTAATTGGGCTGCTGCTGACGATCGGCGGCACACTTCTCAAAGCCTCGATTACTGGGTTGCCGTGGACGTGGACTTCGCAGACGGTGCCCCTGCACTTTTTGGGTGTCAACTATCAGATTGGGGCGGTTTTGCTGGTGGGCTGTCTGGGTGGCAAAAATGCGGCTGTGATTTCTCAGATTGCTTACCTGGCACTGGGGTTGGTGGGTTTTCCTGTCTTTGCTCAGGGGGGCGGACTGGGCTATCTCAAAGAACCCAGTTTTGGCTATCTAATTGGCTTTATTCCGGGCGCTTGGATTTGTGGCTACTTTGCCTTTAGAACGCCACCTCGACTAGAATCGTTAGCTTTTAGTAGCCTGTGCGGGTTGCTGACAGTTCACTTAACGGGCATTGTCTACTTAATTTTGGCTTACTCCCTCAACTGGGTCGATGCAGCCAAGCAGCCTTTCTTTAAGTCGCTGCTCAATTTTTCGGTCAACTTACTACCGGGACAGTTTGCTGTCGTTTGTGCGGTGACCGTGTTAGCGTTTGTGATGCGCCGCTCAATGTTCTACTAGTGATTGGGAGTGAGCAGTTTTGTCACTCGACCCTTAAAATTCCTCAGCCTTTGATGCTAAAAAACCGTTTCTTTTGGATTGCTGCGATCGTGGGTCTGCTGCTCGATCGATTGACCAAATTGTGGGTTGTCAAAACGATGACGCTCGGCCAGTCAATTCCTTTAATTTCTGGTGTTTTTCACTTTACCTACGTGGTCAATAAGGGAGCAGCGTTTAGCTTATTTCAGGGCAGTCTGTGGCTGCGGTGGCTGTCGTTGGCGGTGAGTATTGGGCTGATGGCGCTGGCGTGGTTTGGGCCGCGGATGATTCGATGGGAGCAGTTGGGCTACGGTTTTATTTTGAGTGGCGCGTTGGGCAATGGCATCGATCGCTTCGTTTTGGGTCATGTGGTCGATTTTCTAGATTTCCGTCTAATCAATTTTCCAATTTTCAATTGGGCAGACATTTTCATCAATGTGGGAATTGTTTGTTTACTGATTGCGACGTTTCATAAACCAAACAGCGATCGAGATTCAGCCATTTAGCCAAAACATTATTTAGAGACAAAAAATGCTTTGATTGATTTAGAAAACGCCAGATAGAGCGTCGCTACAATCGATAAAATATTCAGAAAAATCGTTGTGGAAACATCTACGATCAGACTTTTTGGAGTGGGAAACCACCGATTAAAAGGGAAATCTTTGTAGTAAGATTTGGGATACAGTTTGGGCAGATCTTTGCTTCCATGAAGGATGAAATGATAAGCCATTTTTGAGCTGTCACTGCTGAGAATAATGGCCGTAAATCCTGCTAAAACCAGTACACCAATCCATCTGCCGTAAAGTTTTCTGTGCTGCAATCCCCAAAAGCCAAGGGCGATCGCGCTAAAAATTCCAGCAACCAGCGCCACCTCAAGCCCAAAGTTGAGAGTCCAGCAATGGCCTTCTAGTTGAGAGCAAGCAGAAAAGCTTTTAACCAGACTCACCAGAATGATGAACAACATCATCAGCATCAGAGCCTGTGTAACCCAAACGATAAAAGGACGATTCATAACGCGCTCGACTCCTCAAAAGCTAAAGAAAAGCCAGGTTAAAATGCTTGACCACAAAAGCCACCACACAATAGTCGCCAAGATAACTTGAACGGTTCGTCGATTAAAAGGAGCACTCAGATTTTGTAACCCGTGTAATCGGCTGGTCAACACATAACTCAACGGCAACCCCACAGGCACAATTACCGATAAATAAATTCCCATAATCCACAAATTGCCATTGCTAATTGGGATGGCTTGACGCTGTAAGATCGTGTTCAACAATATCGCCCAAACTGTAGAGATCAAAAGCCCAGGAATTCCCATTAAGGCCAGTCCGACAACAATCAGACCCAAAGCAATCAAAGTCCAAAGTCTGAAGGCTTTCCAACGAAACGTCATTGCTTTACCTATAAGTTTGAATGCGCGATTTGAGGCTTGCGATCGACGCTTTGTGCAGAAGAAATAAAAGGCTGCTTGCAAATTTTTAATTGCGGTACTAGATACCTGGCGATCGTCCCTAACTCCTTAAAAAGTGAGGAACTCAATTAAATATTTTTGCGACCTTGATGTAAATTTGATGAAACTGTTTGCCCTGCATAGATCGGCTCCCTAGATTCCCACAGGTCAGGGATTTTGAATCAAACAATGCAGCGAAAAAGATTCATCGAATTCACGTCAATTCGAGAGCACCTTAGTTTTGACCTTCGATCGAGCCGTCGGATTGCGCGTGATCAAAACCCAGTCTTCCACCATCCAGGCTTGAGTTTGGGGAGATAACGTCACCTCAGACCGTTGTCGCAGTTGGTAAGGATGAGGGTCAGTTTTCCAATGCTGCTGAAGCTCTTGAGGAGAAGCGGGAATCACCGCCCGATCGCTATAAAAATTCAATGACGGACGATTGAAAGCATAAGACGTATAGACAACCTGCCCCGGTGGAGTTGCTTTGCGAATCATATCGGCTACGGGCCGCACCGGATAAGCTTCTGACAACTCCCAGACCCAATGATCAGACATCATCAACACCAGCAGCGTTAGATATGTTCCCCACAGCAGCACTGAGATAAACTGCGTATCCTGGCGACTGATCAAAATCGCCGTAATTGCCAGCGTCAAAGCCAGCGTCAAAAACACCAGTTGTAAATCAGGCTGAAAATCAACCTTGAAATAGTAAGCGCTACCCACCCCCGCTACCCCCGCCAACAGCACAAACACACCACACCACAACCGGGACTGAGCGATCGGGCGAACTTGAAAAATCTCCGTCGTCAAAGGATGCCACAGGCGGCTCAGTTGGGCACCTACCACTAGCGACAGCGCAGGATACATCGGCAACACATACCAGGGCAGCTTGGTTTTCATGACTGAGATGGTCACAAAATAAATCACACTCCACAGCAGCGCCAACTTTGCCCAACTCAGCGTGCGATTGTCCCAGGCCAGCCGAAATCCTGACGGCAAAAAGACCAGCCAGGGCACCCATTTAAGCAACTCGACCAGGTAGTACCACACTGGCCCGCGATTGGGGCCAACCGTTTCCCAGACTCGCTTGGCAGACTGATTTAACAAGTGCGCGTCTACAAAAATTTGGCGATATTGCTCCCATTGGGCGTAATACCAGAGCGCAACCGGAGCCACCCCTAGTAAAATGCCACACCAGAGATAGCGAGACGTGATCAGGCGAGGCGTGTCCCAAATGAGAAAAATCAGCGCGATCGCTCCCAGCAAAATAGCCAAGATTCCTTTCGTCAAAAACAGCAGCCCAAAGCCGACCCCCACCCCCAACCCCCAGCGCAAATCTCGCCGCGATCGCAGCAGACAGGCCATCAGCCACACAAAGAAACACAGCACTGCCCCATCCAACATTGCCAACCGCCCGTGACGCACTACAGGCAGCGAAGTCAGGTAAACCAGAGCGGTAAAGACAGCCGCCGATCGCTGAAAAAACAGTTCTCGCCCCATCCAATACATCAATGGCACAGAACAGGCAGTCAGCATGGCTCCCGGCAGTCGAGAAGTCCATTCATTTACGCCCGCGATCGAGTAGAGCAGCGCCATCAGCCAATGGACTAGAGGCGGTTTGTTGAAATAGGGATTGCCCGTCAGTTCTTTGGGATAGATCCAATTTTCAGAGCCAAAGGGCGATCGAGCCATTTCTCGTGCCACTTGAGCCACAATGCCTTCGTCCCAATCGCGCAAGGGCAAATTTCCCAAACTGACCCCAAACAGCACCACCGCCGCCACAAATAGCCCAATCAGCCAGCCGCGATCGATCCAGGAGTCAAATCGAGGAGTTCCCATTCCAAATTGGCGATTTGTCGAAATTTCGTGACCCATGCTCCACTCCTAACAACCCAGGACTACGGTTGATCTAGTTGATCTATTTACAAAATCGGCTGTCAGGGGGCAGATGAGCGATCGCTCAGCCCGGTCATTCTTTACCTGTGCGCTTCCAACTTTCTATTATCCACGTCCAGCCTCTACCAGCACATTCAGAACTCAATCAGTCTGCCGAGATAAAAGTGAAAAACCGTTACTGGTCGCTGTCTTCATCGGCTCGAATAAAGGAGGCTTCCTCTAACTTTTTGACCCCGCCGAGCGTCAGTAGGGTGAGAACCGTTCCACTGATTGCAAGCTGCCACCAGCCACAGCCCGACACGATACCCAGAGCAGCCGTCACCCAGATCGAAGCGGCCGAAGTCAGCCCCTTAACCGTGGGACTGGAGCGATCTTGCCGAGACAGATGCAAAATTTCGCCTGCGCCCAAAAAGCCAACCCCCGTCGCGACCCCCTGAATGACTCGGCTCACCCCATCTGCCGACATCGAAAACCCCGCCGGGATCAACGTAAACAGCGCCGCTCCTAGACTGACGAGCATGTGAGTTCGCAGACCAGCCGATTTGCGATTTCGTTGACGGTTCCAGCCGATCGCTCCGCCCAAAAGCAGCGCCAATCCCAGTCGCAAAAGAATCGTTTGCCAGTCATCAGAACGAATTAGATAAGAAGCCATCGATCGTTTTCACTCAACTTGTGGAACATTCAAAAGGAATTGCATTATAAGGGGCCGCTTGAACAGGGTAGGTTGCTCGTCATCTTTCTCAAGACAGACCCGTTATCTTTCTAAAGACAGAGGTGAGGTTAAAAGGCTAGAGCAAGCTATCAGGAATCCTCACAAGAAACTCACAAGTTTCTAATAGATTGCTAATCAAGAAGTTTCTCGTCAACTCAACTTTTTAAGGTTGCAAATCCAAAACTTCTACGCTTTGTGACCTACTTTACAAAATTGATTAGTTTACCACCCAAAAGATGGGGGAATTCCCGCTTGTTGCTGATCCCCGGACTCGGCTAAGGTGAACGTGAGGACTGAAAGACGGTTTTACAAAGTGTATTGTCCGATTCATTCTTTAACAAAAGTTAGGTTAAAAATCATGGCTGAATGTCCTTGCTGCGCTGAGAAATTATTACGCCATGTTCGACAAGGTGGAGTGTATTGGTTTTGTACCCACTGTTGGCAAGAAATGCCTGATTTAGCCTCTCAGGTGCTCGATCGTGAGCATCAACAGCTTGTCAAGCAAAGAAAATCGCAAGTGCTGGTTGGGAAGTAGGCAAGCTCGTAGCATTCCATTAAGCGACAGGGCCAGTGCCTTCCCTTTCTGCAACCGAATGCAGAGGCAAACTGACTCGAATCGTGGTTCCAACGCCTTCCTGACTAGAGACCGAAATTTGTCCTCTATGCACCTCGATCGACTGCTTGACGATCGCCAACCCCAGACCATTGCCCGAAATGGTGCCCACATTCATACCGCGATGAAACGGCTCAAACAATCTAGCCTGATCCTCTACTGAAATGCCGATCCCCTGGTCTTGCACTTCAAAAATTGCCTGATTAGATTCACAGGTTAAGCGACAGACGATCGAGGAGCCAGAGGGCGAGTATTTGATGGCATTGGAGAGCAGATTGCTAAAAATTTGTCGCAGCAGCTTTTCGTCCATGTGGGCAGGGATAGCGTCTAGTTTGATAGCGTCTAGTTTGCCAGAGGACTGCACCTCCAAAATCAATTTGTGGTCTTGTTGATCATTAAGCTGCATCTCATCGAGCAAGCGCTGACAGAAGGCAAGAAGGTCGATCGGGGCAGGTTCAAAGTTTAGCTTTTTAGCTTCGGCGCGTTCGATCACGAGAATGTCACTCAGCAGATTGTTCATATTCAGTGCGGCATTTTGAATGCGTTGGATATGTTCGATCTGTTTGTCGGGTGTCCAGTCGCCTGCATAAAATTCCAGCAAGTCGGCTGACGAGAGAATCGTACTCAGAGGCGTGCGAAATTCGTGGGAGGCGGTTGAGACAAAGCGCGATTTTAATTCGCTCAGTTCTCGTTCGGTTTCCAGGGCTTTGCAGATTTCGACCTCGGCCTGCTTGCGATCGGTAATGTCAATACAAGAGCCAATGTGTCCGCCAAAACTGCCATCCGGCATAAATCGAGGAACACCCCGGTCAATCACCCAGCGATAGTCTCCATCGGCCCGTCGCAGTCGATATTCGATTTCAAAACTGGTGCGATGCTTCGACGCTTCCTGATAGGTGGCCTCACAATAGGGGCGATCGATTGGATGAACGGCATCAAAGAAACTCCCGTCTTCGGGGTGGCGCGTGTGCCCCATAAACTCCAACAAACTCTCATTGCAAAACACAAATTCTCCCGTAAAGTCAATCATCCAAAGCAACACGGGAGCGCTATTTGCCATCGTCCGAAACCGTTCTTCACTTTCGCGCAGGGCTTGCAGCAATTGACTTTGAGTTAGAGCAATCTCGACCTGATTAGACAACTGCTGCAACAATTCGATCTCAAAACTCGACCACTGACGCGGACTGCCCTGATGAGCCACCAACAGCCCCCAAATCGAATCTTGCTGCACGATCGGCACGACTAATCTGGCTCTCACCTTGACCGATCGCAAAAAATCTGAGGTCGGCGACGCTTCTTGCTCAATGTCTTCTACCGCTTGCACCACGCTACGGTAGTCGGTTTGAGGATGTCCGGGTAGTAAAAGTTCAGTCTTATAAGTGCCGCCGATTAGAGAATGCCAGCCAGGGCTGACGGCTTCGTGGGTGACGGTGCCCGTCCCGTCGGGTGAGAGACGATTGATCAGCACGCGATCGGCTTGCAGCAGATTTCTCACCTCAGTAACCGTCGTTTGAAGAATTTCTTCTAAATGCAGAGATTGCCGAATTTTGAGGGTTACATCCGCAAAGAGTTGCGATCGCAGGTTTTGACGCTGAAGTGCTTCTTCGGTCTTTTTGCGCTGAGTGACATCTCGCTGCAAGCCGACCCAGTAGGTGTACTGCCCGATTTGATCGGTCACCGGAAACATGCTCAACTCCACCCACACCTCAGAGCCGTCTTTGTGATAGTTAACCAGTTCGACGAGACTCGGCTCCCACTTTTTGAGGGCAGTCCGAATCTGCTGGAGAATGCCCCAATCGGTGTTTGCCCCTTGTAAGATGCGCGGCGTTTTGCCCACCACTTGATCTGGCGCGTAGCCCATCATTCGGGTAAAGGCCTGATTGACGTAAATAATTTTGGGGCCGGGCAGTTCGACGGGTTCGGCTTCGGTAATGACGATCGCGTCGTTGGCATTGACGATCACCGATTCCAACAGTCGCAGGCGCTGTTCTTGTTGTTTGCGATCGGTAATATCTTCAGCAATTCCTGCAATCCGATACACTTTGCCCTGCTGATCTCTCACCGGAAAGGCTCTCGCCAATAGCCACCGCTCTGCGCCATCTGCTCTCGTAAAGCGATACATCACCTCCGCAGGCTTACCGCGCAGCACTTTCCGACTGGTTTTGAGGACTGAATGCAAGTCAGCTAAATGAACTCGACTCAGCCAAAAGTCAGGCGATTTGTGATAACACCCCTTGCTGCCATAGCCCAACACCTGCTCACACGCAGGACTAATGTAAATCAGCTTTTGATCTTCGACTGCATACATCCAAAAAATCTGCTGAATATTTTCTGCCAGTTGACGAAAGCGTTCTTCACTTTCCCGCAGTTCCTCTTCTGCCTGAGTGCGCTGAGTGATGTTTTGCACCAGCGAGAGAATGGAAATCAATTCGCCTGACTCGTCAAACAACACCGAGTTATACCATTCACAATGCACGATCGCCCCCGTTTGAGTAAAGTTGCGATGATAGCTGACATTGCGCGTGGCTTCTCCGTTGAGCAGGGCGGCGATCGTCTGATCCACTGTCTCCATATCTTCAGGAACGACAAAGCTCCAACTGCCAAACTGCCGACCCAGTACTTCTTCGATCTCCCAGCCAAAGAGCGTTTCGGCTTCTCGTGACCAGCGCGTGACTTTGAGGCTACGATCCCACTCGACCACCGCCAGCGGAGAGTTGTCTACATGAAAGGTCAGACGCTGCATGGCTTCTCGCAGGGCTTCTTGAGCCTGATCGCGCTCGTGAATCGTCTGCACCGAATCAGTCATATTGCGAAAATAAAGCGAGACTCCGCCCTTGGATGGGTAAGCCCGCACAGAATACCACTGAGCACAGGGCGCATAGTAGTCAGTCAATTCCAGCGGAACGCCCTCCGATAGAGCGCGACGATAGAGCCGCCCAAAACTCGTCTCGCCAAACGTAGGAAACTCCTTCCAAATGACTTCGCCAATCAGATCTCCGGCAGATTTGCCCAAGGTGCGAGCGGCTTCAGGGTTGATATAGGTAAAGCGGGAGTCGCGATCGAGCGCCACAAATCCATCGGTAATACTCTGCAAAATTTGAGAAATCTGCTCTCTGGCCAGTTCTGCTTCGGCGCGGGCGGCTTGTTCTCGTGTGAGCAGTTGGGCGCGTTCTGCTTCGACCCATTTGCGGAGCGTAATGTCTGAAAAGGAGACCACCACGGCATAGGATACCCTGTCACTCGGACGAAACAACGGCTGTGAGTTGACCGAAATCCACGTCACTTGACCACTTTTGCACAGCCCCATCACCACTTCTGAGCAGGCAACTCCCGTCCGGGCGGTGATCATTCCGGGAAAGCTTTCACTGGCAAAGGGCGACAGATCTTCGTGAACGGCTTGCCAGTCAATATCCAACACATTACGCTGATACAACTCGCTGGACGATCGCTGCAAAATCCTCTCAGCGCTGGCGTTACAGGTTTGAATTGTGCCATCTGCATTGAGCACCATCACCCCCTCATGCATCGCGGCCACAATCGATCGATAGCGTTCTTCACTAGCGCGAAAGGACTCCTGGGCCCATTTGCGACGCATCACTTCGGCTTGAAGTTGGGCACCCCCTTGCGGGTAACTCGAAGCAGTCGCGCTTTCTGGTCGGGTAAGCTGCACCAGGGGCGAACAACCTTCACGACAGGCGGTTAGCTTGAGGTCAGTCAGGTCTCGTCCGATCGCCTGAAACTCAACCACATTCCCCTGCAAATCTCGAATCGCGCGACTTGTCCATCGGTGCCAACGGGTTTGCCCATCCATCATCTGACACTGCTCATAGCCGTCGATCGCCTCCCCCGTCACAACAACGCTGCGCTGAGATTGACAATCCGTTTGAGCGACCAAATTGAAAAAGTTATCCCCCAAAAGGGACGATCGAGACCGACCAAAATAGCGACAGCAGGCTTCATTCATATCAACCAGCGTGCCATTTGGAAGAAAGCGGCAGACGACATCAGCCTGGTCTTCGACGATCGCTGCATACCGCGCTTGACTCAGGTGCAGCGCTAACTGCAAATCAGAAGGTGTTTTTGGCTGGCAAGGCTTACCATTGAGCGGAAAAGGGGCTACTTTAGGCAAGGCATCGTCTCTCTCCTGCAACTGTGCCTGAAGCGCTCTTACCAGATCTTCTAATTCAGCATTGCGTCGCCGTAACCTGATTTGCTCTTCTTCCCGCATGGTGAGTGAGTTACGTTCTAGGTTGATTGTTTGCTCAAACAAGTCTGCATTTCCGCTCATCCCTCCTCGCGAAGCGGAACGGAGTTCTCCCTCATCCTCCGATAAGGAAGCTCCACGACAAACGTTGTCCAACCGTCTCTACTTTTGACATCGATCGTCCCCTGGAGTTGATCGATCAGCTTTTTGACCAGTGCCAACCCCAGACCTGTCCCGCCTTGAGGCCAGCGATCGCACCCGACTCCTCGATAAAATTTGTCAAAAATTCGGGGCAGATCTGCTTGAGGAATCTCCGCCTGATTGACGACCAAAAACCGCAGCATCGCACATCGACTATGAAGGTTAGACTCGCACACCTTAAACAAAATTTCACCGCTACTGGGTGTGTACTTACAGGCATTGTTGAGAAGCTCGATAAAGATGCGTTGGAGGCCTACGCTGTCATACAGAATCGTCGGCAAGTGGGCAGGCAGGTCTACCTTAAAGGTTTGCTGGCGATCGCGAGTGCGAATCTGAAACGACTGAATGATTTTGTTAAGCTGTTCTTGCAGGTCGATCGGTTCTGGGGTAGCCAGCGCTTCTCCGGATTCGAGTTGATAGAGATCTAAAAGATTTTGAATGAGCGCATCACATTGGTCACAGGCTGATAGGGCAATTTCGGTATATTGTTTGCGGTTGTCTGGCACCGATTCGATTAGTTGCAAAGCAACTTTAATGGTCGTCAAAGGGGCCCGCATATCGTGAGTGATGGTGCTGACAAGATCGTCTTTTTGGTGGTTGAGTTCTTGAAGCTCGAGGACTTTTTTTTGAATTTGAGATTGGGCACTGTGACGCTTGAGGCGAGCGGCGATCGTTTCTAACAAGTCCATCCGCCGAAACGGCTTGGTCAGATAGTCATCGGCTCCCAGATTCATGCCCTGACGAATTTCTGCGCGATCGGCTCTAGCGGTTAGAAAGATAAACGGAATCATTGACGTTGAGGGGTCTTGACGCAGTTCTTCTAATACGCCGTAGCCGTCAAAATCTGGCATCTTGATATCACAAATGATCAGATCGGGAGACGTTTCTTTAGCCATCTGAATGCCGACAAATCCATTTTCAGCATTAATCGAATCGAAACCACCGGAGGCTAATATTTCAACAATATTTAACCGAACGTCTTTTTCATCTTCGATCACGAGTATCCTCATTTGATCGCCTCACTTTCCTGATTTAGCAGTTCTGGCGATCTGGAGAAAGACAAAGACTGGGGCAAGGAGTACATTCCCAAAAAGAGGAGAAGAGTGGTGTGAAACACGATCGAGCACGAGATGGAGACTACGAACAACGGAAGGACAATCAAAACGGTTTACAGAAAGGCAGATTATGGGCAGGTTGAGGCATGACAAATAGGGGAGCGATCGACAGCAAAGTTAGCCGCCGTCCTCTTACAACCCAGTCACCCTGGCTATACAACGCTGCCAAAAAAGGTATTCGGCGCAAAACAGGTTTTTAGGTGGGTCACAAAAGATCACAAAATTCTTTTGCCCCTGACTAGGTTTAGTCAAGACATCAACTCGCACCCTGGTCAAACACGTTATTAATGACTAATACTATCTGGTTTTCCTATCCAGAAACGAGCAACCCTTCAACACTAATTTTTTGATGTCAGTACAGATGTCTTTTTGTGTCTTGTTTATACCAGAGGTCTAAACTTCATTAAGGAACTAATGACTTCCCGAAACCCTATTGTCCACACTGCAAGTTCCAAAATTTCAGAAGAGAAGTTGATCAGGATTTTTATTAATCTACTTCTGGTATGCAGTAAATATCACATTCACTCTAAAGATACTTGCTAATCTAGCATAGATTCAGATTTTCTTATGGCCAGCAAAATTCATTAGCTGAAGTCGAAACTCAAGTAGGTCTATCTATGCCCTTCGTCTATCTATGCCCTTCTATGCAAAGCTCCTGTACTTAATGACTACTGTTAAAACGACAACTATTTAACAGTTCCGCTCCATAGATTTCGCTTTATTAAAGCTTGCTCAAATAGATCTTGCTCCAATAGATCTCGCCCCAATAGATAAAGCGCCAATCCCCTTTTGCTGAGGGCTGACGCTTTACCTAAGTATTCATAGAGTTTAAGGTTAGAGCCTTTAAATGAGCTGGCTCCATTTGATATGTACTTAGAATGCCAGGATTTCATCACAAATTTGAAGGACGTAATGTTTTCTTTATATTTCGTGCCTCTTGCGAATTGTGAGAAAAGATGAAGTTATATATTGATCATTTGGGGTGATAGATGCACCGTTTGGCAAATCGAGAAGACAAGCTGCTTTTACCCTGTGCTAGGGCTTTCCGGGAGTCAGAGAAGCGCCCAAGGCTTGAGAGAGCCAGACTTCAAACGAGTGAACGGGATAGCGACGGGCGGCTTCGGTGGGGTCTACCATTGGCTTGACCAAAACAGTAAACATGCCCAAACGGTTGCCCGCTAACACGTCAGTAAAGAGACGATCGCCCACCATACCCACCTGTTCGGGAGGCAGACCCATCGCCGTTACAGCGCGTCTTAGCTTGCGGCGAGAAGGCTTCCCGGCTCCGATGATGTAGGGCAGGTTAAAGGGGGCGGCAATTCGCTTAATCCGATTTTCGCTGATGTTGTTGCTGACGAGCCAGAGCGTTGCGACCTGCTGAATGGATTCGAGCCAGGGTGACAATTCTGCACAGGCTTTGGCTGACGTAATCGGCACGAGAGTTTCATCAACATCCAGCACCAGACCTTTGAGTTGATGCTGCTGAATAATGTCGGGTGTCAGGCTCAAAATCGAGCTTTCCAAAATCAAGTCAGGTTGTAAAAGTTTGCCCCAGGACATAAAGCACAAATTAATAGAGGAATAAAGGTCAAACGGTAGAGACACTAAATCGAAATTTGGATGGCGTGCAGTCCCTGAGCTTTAAAGTTTTACCATCAGGTTTGGCAAGAAACTCTAAATCTGGAACAAAACGCAGTTTCTCAAGTTTAGCGGTTGGTGGAGTCGCAAAAACAGCCGCTTGGAGAAAGTAATGGTTCGGGGTGTAAAGCGATCGTCTCTACTCCCGCCCCTAAATTTACGTGAATTCGACGAAGTTTTTTCGCTTCGATTGAGAGCGCTTCTGCCCTTCAAGGTGCCAATTCTGGGGACTTTAAAGCACGATTTCCGGTTCAAAGTTCCTCTCGGATGGGAATGTGGAGAGCAGCCAGACTCTGAAACCGAAGCGATAAATTTCACCGAATTTACGTTAGATTCAGGCAACCAGTTGCGTTATTTCAGCTAGATTGCCCAGTTCTTCAAGCCATGAGTCAGCAGGAGCGCGTATCAATTTGCAGACTTGGCGGCTTCGGGCTTGGGTTTTTGGGCTTGCTCTGCCTCGACTCGATCGCGGATGTTGCCTTGAGCCGATTCATGTTCTGCGAGGGTGCGGCTAAAAACGTGGGTGCCATCGTAGCGGGCCACAAAATAGAGATAGTCGGTGGCTTCGGGGTCTAACGTGGCTTTGAGGCTGGCTACACCTGGGCTGGCGATCGGCGTGGGCGGCAATCCGACATTGATGTAAGTGTTGTAGGGCGATGGCGTTTTGACTTGGTTCAGGGTGAGCGGATTTTCTTTGGTTTGCTGAATGCCTAATCCATATTCGACGGTTGGATCAGATCCCAACGTCATGCCTTTTTTGAGCCGATTGGTAAACACGCCAGCAATGCGTGATCGCTCTGAGGCGACGACGGCTTCTTTTTCGACGATGCTGCCCAGAGTCACCCACTGCGCCAGGGAAAGTTGAGTTTTGCCTTGATGCTGATTGTAAACCGGGAGGGCGACTTGCTCAAAGCGATCGAGCATCTGCCCAACAATCTCTTCTGGCGTGACCGCAGATCCGACAGAAATCTGGTAGGTATCGGGATAGAGAAACCCCTCCAGATGCGGAAGATTAGTCGGCAACCAGGGATACTTTCCTGTCGGCACCTGACTCGCCGCGTTGACAAAATCCTCCGTCTTAAAGAAGCCCTGCCGTTCAAAATAAGCGGCCATTTGTCGGATTGACCAGCCTTCTGGAATCGTAAAACTACGCTGGGCCACCTCACCCATCCAAATTTTGTCCGCAATCTGCTGCAAAGGCTCCGTCGTCGAGAGTTGATAGTTTCCTGCCTGAAACCCACCGTCTGGATTTCTGAACATTAGCCAGCGCGCCCAGATCTCCCAGGCCTTAGCAGACTTGATCAGCCCCGCCGCCTCTAGCTCCTGCCCAATCTGCTGCGCGGAGGTGCCCTGCGGAATTTGAATCACGACCTGCTTTTTGGCATCGGCTGGTTTCTCGATCGGCGCACTTGCCCAATCCCACCAGGCCTGCGCCCGCCACGCTGAGACACCCAGAGCCGAGCCAATCAAAAGTAGATAAAACGACCACCTGGCAATTCGTTGAACAGCTTTCATCTGATAGTTTGGGTTGAGAGTAGTGCTGGGCTGCAAAACGATCTCTTCGAGATACCCGCAAGGGATCGCTTCAAGTTAACCCACAAAAAATCGCGTCAGCCAGAACAAATGATAAGGCTCTCTCGTCTTTAGTCAAGATTGATTAAAAGTTTTTATCAGAGAGATGGACTAAGAATGATGAACGGTGAATCGGTATCAATTCATCATCCATCATTCAGCCTCTCCCTACTCCAACTCATCAAACAGTTGGTCTTCGATCATCGGCAGCATTGGCTCGATTTTCTTTAGCTCCTCTGGTGAGAGCAAATGGGGCTGACCTGCGTCGTCCATTCTCGCCAAAATGAAAAACGGGTCAAGTGGCGCATAGATAGCGTACTCCTGCTCCTCATGGTAGAAGCTCGCCAATAGCTGCAACTCTTCCTGCTCATCCTGGGAGTCTGACTCGACCCCGGCCCACTCTTCTTCATCTTCCACAAATTCGGGAAGGTCGCCCTCTACGGTCAACACGACGGCAGTCCGCTTGAGGGTGAGATTTTGCTCTTCTAAGACGGCTTTTGCGGTCGAGAAAACGAGGTTAAGTTCTTCGTCATCTTCGACCAAAACGGCTTCGTCTTCTTCCCCGTCTTCCTGCCAGGCAAAGATTTCGACCGGGGAATCAACGGGGAGCAACAGGACATACTCCTGTTCTTCGACTTCCAGGGAATGCTCAATGTAGCAAGTGAGGGTCAGCCCCGCCTCGTCTGTCAAAGTGACTGTGGGAGCATCCATATCAATGCTGTCTTCATCCATTGGACTCTCTCTATCTCGGTTCGATTCGGGCATTTCGTGAAACTCCTCAGCGCGCACATGGCTCTCTGAAAAGTATCTCTCAGAACGGGTACCTTCGCGAAAGGGGAGTTGGTTTTGGGGTGTGGGGTTTTGGGTGTGGGGTGTGGGGTGTGAGATCTTATCCTTCATTCCTCATCCCTCATCCCTCATCCCTCATCCCTCATCCCTTGTTCCTTCCTGAAGTCTGCGCTCATCTAACCATTGTTGCAAAATAAGGGACGCTGCTTTGCGATCGATTAGCCCCTTATTGCGAGAAGGTGAAATATTTTGGGCGTGAAGAAGATGTTCTGCTTGGTAGCTGGTCAATCGCTCATCGACGTATTCTATGGGTAGCTCTAGCGCTCTGGAGAGTGCTCTGGCAAATTTTTGGGTTTGTTTTGCCTGAAAGCCGATCGAGCCGTCCATTGAGTAGGGCAAGCCAATCACGAGAATTTGCACGCGCCGTTCTTGAATCAGACATTTTAGCTCGGCAACCACTTGATCAAAGGATTTGCGCTCGATCGTCATCAGCCCCGTGGCGATCAAGCCTGTTCCATCACAGCCAGCCACACCGATGCGCTTCCGACCTAAATCTAGACCCAGAGCGGAAACGAACGGCATGGTCTATCCCTCAAACAGATGAATTAACAGCAGGGGTCTTCTCGTTGAGGTTCGCTTTGAGAGGCGAGATTGACCAAATCTTGAACGGTACTGTTGGGGGTATCTGGCGCAGAGACTTTGGGCGAGTTGTCTGGCTTGAGGTCTGGCGGAGTCTGCTTGGTGGAGTTGAGGATTGAAATTCGTCCCGGAACGGGCTTACGAGAAGGCTGTAGTCCTTGAAGCACGTCGGCAAGCTGCAATCCTTCTAAAGCGCCTGGTTTGGCTTCTCGAAGTTTGTGCCAGACCGATCGCGACATCACCAACGTGTGGGCGATGCGATCGGCTCCAATCCGCTCCAGATATTCTTCTCGTTCTGGCTGGTAGTCTGAGGAGGCGAGGTGCAGAGATTGAGCGGGCACTTCTTGGGTAATGCGGGCCATCTGAGACATCAGCTCAGGATAGAGCCAGGTGTAAGCGGGGTTGACGGTCAGTTGGGCGGTGTGGGGCTGAGACCCGTCGCGGCAAAGACGAATTTGAAAGTAACCGATCGCCGCTTTGCGCTGAGGCTCAAACACATACCCACTGACGGATTCAGATTGGGTGAGCCACTGTTTGGCCCATTCGGTCAGAGAGCCAAACAAGCTGGTTTTAAAGTCTTGAATGTGGCGATCGTAAACCTGGCGCACGAGAGGCGGCATGGCCATTGTGTCAAGCTGATAAAGCAACTGAGCATCTGCATTACTAACAGGCAGCAGATTCGGCAGATCGGGTTCTCGCTCAGACAAATCTTGCAGCAGCTTGGGGGAAATCTCCCAGTAGGTCATCTGGGCCAGCGATTGAAACCCATTTTTGCGGTAAAGGGCCAGCCCTGATTTGTCGCTGACATCGATTTCTAAAATCCAGGTGCGGGCTTGCCAGATGGTTTCGAGGCAGTAGCGCAGCAGCAGGGAACCCACGTCACTCGTCGTCAGCAGTGTGGTTGATTGGGGCGTTTCTTCAGACTCATCGGTTTGGCTGGGCGCATTTAGCATCACGGCATCGACGGCCACGCGATCGACTCTCCAGGTGCTGCGAGTCCGATTAAACGGGGACACCTGAATCATGCCCTGAATTTTTTGGTTCAGTTCGGCAACGTTGACTGAGACGGCATCCTGTAGGGGATTGGGGAACAGGCTGAGAAACTTGAGAATGCCATACCAGCGGCGAATTGAGACGGGCTTTTCTCGCACCATCGAGCAATTAGGGCTTTCTGCTTCTACAGCTTCTGTACTGAGCCGATCGACGGCCTCCAGGTCACGATACTGAAGTGGACGAATCACGACATTTGGGGTTTGAGAAAACGCTCGAATCATGGTGGTAAAGCGGCTATTCACCCTCTCAGGTTAGGAGTTTGGCGATCGAACTGGGTCAGTCTTGAGAAAGATTCGGATTGAGCCAGAAGGATTCTAGAAAGAACTGATCGAATCCGGTTTGCTGGAGCGGTTTAGCAGCGACTCAGTAGGGCGGATCAGCACCACAGGGGTTTGCTCATCGGCGTTCCCGGCGGGGTTGGTGATCAGGGCTTGTCTGAGCAGGTTGGTTGACAAATCAGAAGTCGCTGCCAATATCTTAACTGCTTTTAAGTCGTTCACGTCTACGATCGCCGCAGAGAGTCCGGTTTCTCGCTGAATTTCATCGACGATCGCTTGGGGATTTTGGGGCCCCAATACAATGAACTGATCGTAAGGCGGCAGCGTGCCCGTGACATCATCAATCAGACGGGCCTGTTCTCCAGCGAGTCGATAGAAGAAGCCTGGTTGACCCAAAACCTTGCCGATCGCGCCCGCTAAAAAGGCGATAAAAACCCGTTCTGCACCGACCAGATCAATGAGAGTTTGCAGCCCGCAGGCTGTGGCCAAACTGGAAGTTGGCATGAATAAATAGCACAACCGTTTTGCCAGCCATCCGGGTTTGACGGTACTGGGGTGATGAAAGCGGCCTTGCATGATGGCGATCGGCGTTTCGCCAATGGTGACGATATCTCCCGATTGGGCGTGGGGCGTGACATAGCGACGAACGATCGCAACGGGATTGTCTAACTCAGTGAGTAAATGGGTACGAATCGGCAACACGTCGGCACTAGCCGCAGGTCGCCAGCGTTTGGAGTCTTCGACATTGGGAAAGGTCAAGGGCACAATTACATGGCGCGTTTTGGGAATCCGACCTTGTGGCCCATAGGTGACATAGTGAACTTGAATCCAGGCGACTTTGAGGTGAGTCAGGTCGGCTCCTTGCAGGTCGATCGTGATCCCGATCAGGTCTGGTTTGCCAATTTTGACGATGTGCCCTTCCCAATATCCGTCGGCTCGTGCATCTCGGAAGCGAGGAGTGACCTGTGTCTGGGTAGTAATGCCTTCTAGACTGGCAGACGAGAGCAAGCGAACCTCAACCCGCAGTTCGGGCACCATCACTTCTAATCGCTGTGTGAGATTACGGAATTCTAATTCTCCGACAATCACATATTGCTGCGGCTCATAAACCTCAAATTCCCACTTACCAGAGGTTAATTCCAGCCTATTGCCTGCCCGATTTCGATATTGAAGGTCGAGGGCAACCAGAATCAGCGCAATTAGCCCGATCGCACTCCCGATGATGCCGATTAAAACGTCGATAGTTCCCACAATCTCTGATCTGAATAACTCTTTCACAAAGTCTAGAGTAGTGTGGCAACAATGCAGCGATCGGGCAAGAGAGTTTTGGATTCTATCCTCCTTACCCCTCACTCCTCACTCCTCACTGTTTACTGAGAATTTCGTCATCCGTGGAGAAATCGATCGTCGCCTGATCGCGTCCAGAAGCCAGATAATCGTTCTCAAAAGAGTCTTTTAGTCCCGACAGCAGATCATATTGAGGTTGCCAGTTGAGATCTTGCATCGCTTTGTGAATGTCTGCGAAGAAGTGCTGAGTCCGCATCGGGAAGGCTTTACGCTTGCCAAAATCAAATTGTTTTGCGTCATAGTGGACAATTTTGAGGGCAGCGGGATCTTTTCCAGCAGCGGCGGCACACGTACGCGCCAACCCGTCAAAGGTGACAAAACGATCGCCTGAGACGTTATAGATTTGCCCGATCGCTGGCGCGTTTCCTAAGACATTTGCCATCGCTTGCGCCAGATCTTGCACATGCCCAAATTGGGTGAAATGCTGACCGTGACTGGGAATGGGAACAGGACGATCGCGAACAATTCGGTCAAAAAACCAGGCTTCTAGATCGTTGTAGTTCTGCGGGCCATATATATAAGTAGGACGGATGGATGTAAAGGGCAGTTTTTGGGCAGCCAGATAGGTTTCGGTGTCATGTTTGCCCTTGTGCCGACTTTTAGGATCGACGGGATCGCTCTCAAAATGAGGCATTTGGTCTGATTTGAGGTACACGCCCGCCGAACTCATGTAAACAAAATGCTCAATTCGTCCTTGAAAAATCTCGGCTAACGGCTGGGTGTCGCTCAGTTCGCGTCCATTGTTGTCAAAAACTGCGTCAAATTCTTTGCCCGTCAGCTTTTCTTTGAGGTCAGCCGGATTGGTACGATCGCCCAAAATTTGCTCGACTGCCGCCGGAACGGGCTTATTGCCGCGATTAAACAGCGTGACTTCGTGCCCTTGCTCCAACAATATTCGAGTCAGATAGACCCCGATGAATCGAGTCCCGCCCATGATGAGAATCCGCATACCGACTGCTCCAACGATCGACAACTTTTCATCTTAAAGCGATTGGGCGATCGGACTGAGGTTTGCTGTTGCAACGTTCAGCGTTTCTAACGATCCTGGGACAGTGATTTGAGAAGGGGCTGAGGTACAAAACTTAACTTCAAAAATGTTGTTAATTTTTGTATTGCTCAACCACATCCCGCTTAATTTTCGGATAGTCTGTCAATCGATTAAGCGAGATAACTCGTCCGATGACTAGTCCTCATATTCAATTCTTTGCAGTAGTTTTTTGGTTCTGGGGTTATACATGCCTAGATTGGTGATGGCTAAACTTTGGGTGTAAGTCCAGGGAAACTGTTGAGCAAAGAAATCCTCAAACTTTTTGGCTTGCTGAAACACATGCTTGAGTCTGCGATTTTTTCTAGCTACATTGCGCCAAAATTCTCCAGTATTCTTAAAGAATTTCAGTTCAATCACCAGAAAATTGTAAGCCTCATTCATCAAAATCAGGTCACCTCGATGCGTCTCGATGATCTTCTTTTCGACGTTGTAAGGACGAATCAGCCACTCGTAGCCAACGACATAGCGATACTCATTGATCAGGTGCATTTTGTCCTGATTTTCTAACACGGTTCTCAACAGATTTAGCTCGTCGCCATCGTAAGAATTTTTGTGGATCAATTCTCTGAGATGGGCGGACAGATCTTTGATTTTTTCGAGTCCAGAAATGATCAGCTTATGAATATCTTCACCCAGCGCAGGCTCCGATTCTCTCAACTGAATAAGTACCCCAATGTGGTCGAGGCGATCGAGAAAGTCACCCGCATTTTCTTGAAACTGAATCGAGTTAGACAGTAGCCGTTGGTAAATTTTTTGAATTGAAAAATCGGGTGTCATCATGACTCCTTGTGGATTTGAGGTCGAGTAGAACCCAAAAAACTAGCCACCCTGCACAGTTAATAAAAATGGGGCGGCTAAAAGGAATGATAAGATTACCTTTTAGCCCCCTGACTGCTCATGGTCAGATAGGGGGTTAGCTGCTCATTGCTGTTGCCTCAGCAATGAGCGGCGACTAGTGATGTAGGTAGGCCAATGGGTTCGGACTGCTCCGATGAATTAGCTTAATGTGGAAGAATACACGGATCAACGGGCCGAGTCAAGTAAATTTTATTTCCCGATGCAGAATCGGCTGAAGATGCGATCCAGTACAGATTCGGTGACATCTTCTCCCAAAATCTCGCCGAGCGATTGAATGGCGCTTCTCAAGTCGATCGTCCAAAAGTCAAGAGGAAGCTGATTTGCGATCGTTTCACTCACCTGCTGAAGTGCAGACTTTGCCCGCGTCAGGGCAGCCGCTTGACGTTGATTGATCGCTAAATCAAGATTAGCCGCCTGAATCTTTCCGGATTGAACTGTTTCTAAAATCGCTGCTTCTAAGTCAGGAATGCCTTGATTAAAAGCGGCCGCAGTTCTTACAATTTTTGCAACTAAAGGGAATCGCAAATCATCGATCGCTCCCCCTAGATCAATCTTGTTAAGAATTAAAATCACAGGACGATCTTTGACCTGTCGATAGATTTCTTGATCGGCTTCTGTCCATCCGATTTGAGCGTCGATCGTCAACAAAACCAGATCCGCAGACTGAGCGGCCAGGCGCGATCGTTCTACGCCAATCTTTTCCACCCGATCCTCCGTTTCTCGAATTCCCGCCGTATCGAGTACCTGAATCGGAATGCCGCCCACCACTAGCTGAGACTCCACCACATCGCGAGTCGTCCCTGGCAAATCGGTGACAATGGCGCGATCGCTGCGACTCCAGGCATTCAGCAAACTGGACTTGCCCACGTTGGGACGGCCGACGATCGCCACTTTTAAGCCCGATCGCAGCAGTTCGCCCTGATCAGCGGTGTTGAGAATCTGAGTGACATTGATGAGAACTTGGGCCAATTGGGACTGAATCTCAGCTTGATTGAGAGGCGGCAAATCTTCCTCAAAGTCAATTCTGGCTTCGACTTCAGCGAGAATATCCAGACAGGTGAGGCGTAGTTGACGAAGGGGATGAGCGAGTTTGCCCTGGAGTCCGGCGATCGCGAATTGAGCAGCCTGCGGTGATCGGGCACCAACCAGATCAGAAATGCTCTCGGACTGTGTTAAATCGAGTCGCCCGTTGAGAAAAGCTCGTAGCGTAAATTCTCCCGGTTGCGCTAACTTTGCGCCTTGTTCGAGACACAATTGCAACACTTGTTGAACAGCCATAATTCCACCATGACAGTGAAACTCAATGACATCTTCCCGCGTGTAAGAACGAGGCGCAAACATCAATAAAAGTAAGGCTTCATCGACCGTTTTCTGAGTGTTGGGATCGCGCACATAGCCGTAGAGAATTCGGTGACTTTCCCACGTTTGAGAACCTGGAGAATGAAAGAGAATTTTAGCGATCGTTACCGACTTTTCCCCCGACATTCGCACAATTCCCACACTTCCTTGTTCAGGAATAATGGCTGTGGCGATCGCGACAATCGTTTCTCTCATCATGCTCATTCTTGCCAATTAGAATTAATCAAACTGGTCAAAACGTGATCTTCCCACTTGCCATTAATCAGTAGGTAATCTCTAGCATATCCTTCGACCACAAAACCAAGCCGTCTCAAAACGCTGCCGCTACGTCGATTGTGAGGCATATAATTTGCCATAATTCGGTGCATATTTATGTCACGAAAAACATACTGAATCACCGTTTGTAGAGCTTCTGTCATATAGCCTTTACTTTGTTCAGATTGCGCCAAGCTATAACCCAAAAAACAAGTGTAGGAAACACCATGAGTCATTTGAGTAAAATTAGCGGAGCCAATGATCTGATCAGGCTGCGATCGCTTAAATAAAAACAGTCTGAGTGAGTGATCGTAGCTAAACTCAATAATACTTTTATCAATCTGCTGTGACCAAAATTCACGAGTGTAAAAGTTTCTAGGTCTGAGCGGCTCAAATGGCTCTAAAAACGCTCGATTGTCGCTGTAGTAGCTGATCACAGCAGGAATATCTCGTTGTGAAAGCAGCCGGACAATCAGCCTTGACGTTGAAAACACAGGAGGATCAATCATCATCCCTGACCCATTCTTTTTATGGAGATCTAAAGTTTTTAGCCTGAATTTGATCAACCAATTGATTAAAAGGAACCCAATTATCTTCTTCAGTAATGGACTTCCAAACGGATTCGATCGTCGGTCTGATCAAGGAGACTTCAGAATTGTAGTGAACCAATCGATTTACAATTTCTGACATCTGATCTTCAGGAAACTGATTTAAGGCTTGATGATAGGTTTGTCGCCAGCGATCGAGCAAACCAACTAACGCTTCATCAGGCATCACTACATTTTTGAAAATCGATGCGGGACGCTCTCGCCAATCTCTAGAAAATTGATGGGTTAGTTGTGAGAAAAAGTCCTGATAGTCAGCTTGAGAATCATTGAGAAATCGAACGGTTTGATACACCAACTCTTGCGCCATTTCTGACTGATCGAATCCTAACCGATAAAGCATTCTTTGTTGATAGGCTTTTTGATAATCAGCCTCAAAATTGGATGCAGCAGATTCGAGATCAGCGATCGCAACCACTTTTTGCAGCGGAGCCTGAAGCTTCTCTAAATTCCACAGACACATCCCCGGTTGATTGCCGTAGCTGTAGCGTCCACCATAGTCAAAATAAGCGGCTGTAAACTTGGGATTATAGGTTTCGATAAAGGCAAATGGGCCGTAATCAAAACTTTCTCCCGTGACTGACATATTATCAGTATTCAACACAGCATGACAGAAGCCAGAAGCCATCCACTGAGCGGCTAAATCGGCTACCTTTTGCACCAATTCTTGATAGAAAAGCGCGTAACGATCGGGCTGCTCAACTAAATGTGGGTAGTAATATTCAATTACATGATCTAACAGAATGGCAATCAAATCTTTGCGATCTAAATAAGCTAATCGCTCAAATGTGCCAAAGCGAATGTGCGATCGACTAAAGCGAATCATCACGGACGATCGGGTAGGGGACGGCTCATCGCCCCGATAAAGAGATTCTCCCGTCTCGACCAGACTTAGACAGCGAGAAGTTCTGACTCCCAATCGATGCAGCATTTCTGCCGCCAGCACTTCTCTCACGCCGCCTTTGAGCGTTAGTCTGCCATCGCCGCCTCGCGAATAGGGCGTGGTTCCTGATCCTTTGGTGCCAAAATCGTACAGTTCGCCGTCAATTCCTCGGACTTGTCCATAGAGAAAGCCGCGACCGTCGCCCAAAAAAGGATTGTATCCGCCAAACTGATAGCCGTGATAGCGCAGCGCTAAAAAGGGGTCGCGTCCGTGAAATTCGCCAAACGCCTCAGTGAAATCCGCATCCGTAACCGATCCTGGGTCAAGCCCGATCTGTTGCAGAACGTCGTTATTGCGAAATCTGAGGATCTGTTGGGGAAACTGGGCGGCAGAAACTCGATCGAAGAAATCGTCGCCCAAATGTTCGAGGGCTGGCTCGTAATTGAGCGTCAGTAAGGGATTGGGCTGCTTTTCAGAGTCGGTAGAAGTCAAAACGAGAAGGGGCGATCGCAACGTCTTCTTCATCCTACCGAGGATACGCAGTCATGACTAAAGCATTCGTATTTTACGCAAAAGAAACCCTTTTTGTCCGTTAGTTGCGGCGCAAACTTGGGCAAATTGACGAACGTAGGTAAAAACTACCATTTTAAGTCCAAATAGCTCAGTATTCTTACGGACTTTACCCATCGTAAGTAGAGCCTAAATGATGGCTGCCCTTCTTAAGTTTGTAAAAAACCCCTGGAGAAATTTCGGTGAAGCGTCAAATTGTCAAACAAGCTCAAGCTCTATTCATTTTTCTGACACTCCTGACCTGCTTTGGCACTAAGGGACTCCACGCCCAGATTGCACCTGCCACAGACGGAACGGGAACGATCGTCACACCCAACAACAATCAATTTGACATCACCGGAGGAACTCAATCTGGAGCCAATCTATTCCAGAGCTTTCAACAGTTTGGCTTAAATCAGAATCAGATTGCCAATTTCATTTCTAATCCCAATATCCAAAATATTCTCGGTCGCGTGGTCGGTGGCGATGCGTCTGTGATTAACGGATTGATTCAAGTTAGCGGTGGAAATTCTAATCTCTACCTGGTAAATCCCGCGGGAATTATTTTTGGCAATAGCGCAAGTTTGAATGTTCCTGCATCATTCACAGCGACGACTGCAAATGCGATCGGGTTTGGTACAAATTCCTGGTTCAACGCGGTCGGAACGAACAACTATGCTGATTTAATTGGCGCTCCTAACAGCTTTGCGTTTATTACTTCAGGGAGCCTGTTCAATGCTGGCAATCTGTCTGTAGGTCAGGGTCAGAGCCTCACACTGCTAGGTGGAACGGTGATCAATACAGGCACCCTTTCTGCGCCCGGAGGCAACATTACGATCGCTGCCATCCCCGGAGAAAAGCTGGTTCGCCTCAATCAAGCCGGAAGTGTCTTGAGTCTGGATCTACCGATCGCCGATAAGTCCGCTATTAATCCAGCCAATAGTCCTTTATCGCTCCCTGATTTACTGACAGGTCAGCCACTCTTAAATGCAACCGGAGTGACGGTTGAAAATGGCGTGATCAAACTGACTCGCACAGACACCCCGATTCCCTCTGATGCCGGGACGAATATTGTCAGCGGTCAAGTTTCTGTGGTGGGCGCGTCTCCTGGAACCATTCAAGTTTTGGGCGACAAAGTGGGACTGGTCAACGCCAAACTCGATGCTTCTAGCGCAAAAGATGGGGGCACCGTGTTGATTGGCGGCGACTTTCAGGGTAAAGGAACTGCGCCCAATGCCTCACGCACGACTGTCACCAACGATTCTGTAATCAGCGCTAACGCTGGAGAAATCGGTCAGGGTGGTCGGGTGATTGTCTGGTCAGATCAGTCCACTCGATTTTTTGGCACGATCAACGCTGAAGGTGGAACGATTCGCGGAGACGGTGGCTTTGTTGAGGTTTCGGGCAAAAACAATCTCAATTTTCAGGGGATGGTCTACGCTACTGCGGTGAATGGACTGAATGGCACACTGCTGCTCGACCCTAAGAATATTACGATCGCCAATCAACGGGCTGCCTACATCAGTGATCCGATCTGGGGAAGTACTGGCACCAATTCAAATACCAGTGCGATGAATTCAGTGTTTGGGACAGGTAATTGGGACAACATCTCGCTGGCGACGGGGACGGGTTCTCCGTTTGCAGTGGGGACTGGCAATGACTACACCTTCATCTATTTGGATGGCAGCGACGGACGAGCCAATAGCCTCAATGCTTATCTAGCATCCAATTCAACGGCGATCGACACTTGGGTAAGGCAAGGCGGACGGCTCTTTTTGAATGCTGCACCCAACCAGGGCGGAAGCTTTTCAATGGGGTTTGGTGTCACCCTCAACTTTGACCCAGGTTATTCCCTTGAAAGCAGTAATGTCACAGCAGTTAACCCGGCGCATCCTATCTTCAATGGCCCTTTTATACCCGCCGGAACTAGCTTTTCGGGCGGTTCTTTTGCCCATGCAACTGTTTCTGGAGCAGACTTAACTCCCTTGATTCGTGATGTCCCAGATCCAACAAAGATTGTCTTAGGGGAAAAAGTGGTCGATCAGGGCCTGGCTCTATTTGGCGGAATGACCCCAGCCGTTTTTCATGGCCCGGCTCCCAATGCTCAAAACTTACGATCGAACATCATTTCCTATACCAGTGGTGAGAGCAGCCTCTCAAGTGCGCTGTTTACAGACAATCCCACCGCTTCTGTAAGAATTTCACCCGGTCAAATCACAACGCTGACCAACGCCGGGACGAATGTAGTTTTGCAAGCCAATAACGACATTACGATCAAGAACGCGGTTACGAGCAATAATCCAACCGGGAATGGTGGCAACTTAACGCTACAAGCAGGTCGCAGCATTTTGGTGAACGCCAACGTCACGACAGATAACGGCAATCTCACGCTGTCTGCCAACGATATAGGAGCGATCGCCGCTCAACGAGATCCGGGTGCCGCCGTGATCACAATGGCTCCAGGAACTAGCATCAATGCCGGGACAGGCAACGTCAATATTGCAGTCGGCACCTTTGATACAGGCGGCGATGTCACGCTGCAGAACATTCAAGGCAACACTGTCACAGTTGAAAACACTGGCACCACGAGAACGGTCAATTTGCAAGCGCCGATCGTCGCCAACACGGTCACAGGTAGCACCGCAAACATTGTGAATGTTGCCAACACCGCCAGAATTCAAAATGGAGTTGATATTGTCGCCACAGGCGGAACGGTCAACGCAGCAGCAGGCACTTATGTAGAATCAGTGACGATCGCCAAATCTCAAACGCTGAATGGTGCAGGCGCAGGCAATACGATCGTCAGCGGTGGAAATACCTCTGGAGTCTTCGCGATCAATTCTGGTACAACGGTGAATCTCAATGGGTTGACGATCGCAAACGGTAGAACCAGCAGTCAAGGCGGTGGAATCTATAACGAGGGTGCGCTAACGGTTGCCAACAGCATCATCCGGAACAACTCGGCCAATGGTGGGGCAGGCATCTATTCGACCAACGCTCTTAATCTCACTAACAGCACCGTCAGCAACAACACTGACACAGATTATGGGGCAGGCGTTTGGGTAATCAGTGGCACTGGAACCATTACCAACAGCACCATTTCTGGCAACCAGGGTCGATACTCTGCTGGTGTCCACAATGATGGCACTTTGACCATTAGAAATAGCACGATCGCTAACAATACCTCCACCGATCCAGGAGAAGGCGGCGGATTGGGAAGTCACGATACCGTCAACATTAGCAATTCAATTATCGCCAACAACAGTGATGCAACAAGCCCGGATGTTTCTGGCTCATTCATTGATCAAGGCAACAATCTAATCGGTAAAAGTGACGGCAGTATAGGCTTTACCAATGGGGTGAATGGCAGTGTGGTTGGCACGATCGCCGCTCCCGTTGATCCTTTACTGGCTCCACTTGGAAACTATGGCGGGCCGACTCAAACTCATGCTTTGCTGCCAGGAAGCCGAGCGATCGATGCTGGAAATAGCCCGATTCCAACCGATCAAAGAGGTGTGGCACGAGTCGGAAATCCCGACATTGGTGCATTTGAGTCAAAAGGATTCACCCTCTCGGCAACGGGTGGAACGCCCCAAAACACAACGGTCAACACTGCTTTTGCCAATCCGCTGAGTGTAACGGTTAATGCGAATGATGCGATCGAGCCTGTCGCAGGCGGTATTGTCAACTTCACGGCTCCGACGACGGGCGCAAGTGCGAGTGTGACCAGTCCGACGATCAATGCTTTGGGTCAAGCCAGCACAATTGCAACCGCAAATACTAAATCCGGAAGCTACACCGTCGCAGCCAGCGCCAACGGCATTGCAACCCCTGCTAATTTTAGTTTGACGAATGATCCGGGGGCAGTCAGTCGCCTTGGGGTTGGGGGATTTGCGTCACCGACGATCGCCGGAACGACCAATAGCTTCACCGTCAATGCCTTTGATTCGTTTGATAACATTGTGACCGCGTATGGTGGCACGGTTGCTTTTAGCAGCGACGATCCCAATGCAACGTTACCAGGTGCATCCACTTTGACGAATGGAACCGGATCATTCACTGGAACGCTGACAACTGCGGGAACGCGATCGCTGACAGCAACGGATACGATAACTTCGACAATCACTGGAAGCCAAACCGGAATTATCGTCAATCCAGCAGCCCCCTACTTCATCGGTGCAACAGGTGGACAAGCCCAAAGTACAACCGTCAACACAGCTTTTGCGGCCAATCTACAAGCAACGGTATACGACATTTACAACAATGTGATTCCGAATGTGAACGTTGTATTTCAATCTCCCGAAAGCGGTGCAAGTGGCATTTTTACCGGAAGTACAACGCTGGTCACTGATGCCAACGGGACGGTTTCGATTCCCATTCGAGCCAACACGATCGCCGGAAATTTCACCACGATCGGGAGTGCAGGCGCAGCCATTCCCGCCAACTTTGACCTGAGAAACCTACCCGACGCACCTTCTAGCATCACGCCCACAAACGGATCGGGACAAACTGCACGAGTCAATACGGCCTTTACAAACCCGCTACAAGCACTCGTCACCGACCAGTTTGGCAACCCGATTCCCAACAGCACGGTAACCTTTAGCGTCCCAACGATCGGAGCGAGTGGCCGCTTTACTGGAGAAGTGACGACCATTAGCGCCAACACAGACACAACTGGAACCGCAACAGTAGCGATCGCAGCCAATACCATCTTTGGAAGCTATACCGGAAACGCTAGTGTGAATGGAGTCTCAACCACTGCCAACTACACCTTATTCAACAACACAGGCAATCCTGCACAAATCGCTGGAACAAACGGCACCCTGCAACAAACGATCGTCAACACGCCTTTCAACAATGCGCTACAAGCGATCGTGCGCGATGAGTTTGGCAATCCGGTGAATGATGTTGCGGTGACATTAAGTTTGCCGACAGTTGGAGCCAGCGGCCGTCTAACAGGAGAAGTCACAACGCTGACCACGCGCACTGACGAAACGGGTCAGGTTCGCATTCCCATACAAGCCAACACGATCGCCGGAACCTTCACCGCGACCGCATCCGTTTCTGGGCTGACCTCCGCCAACTTTAGTCTCACCAATCAGCCCGATCGTCCCGCTTCGGTTACCGCTTCTGGAGGAACGCCCCAAAATGCCACCATTCGGCAAGCCTTCTCCAATCCCTTACAGGCAACGGTCAGCGATCGATTTGGCAATCCCATCCCCAGCGTCACGGTAACCTTCCAGGTGCCAACTCAAGGGCCGACAGGTCGCTTTACGGGCAACTTCACCACGCTCTCATCGGCCACCGACGCTGCGGGAATTGCCAGAGTGACGATCGTCGCCAACGACAAAAAAGGCAGCTTTACAGGCACGGCAGCAACCGAGGGAGTCGATACCATCACCCGCTTTAGGTTGACCAATGATTCCGTCTTCAAACTGGACGAAGAAACCCGACTGGGACGAGATCTCAAGCAAGCTGCTCCTCCATCGCCTGCTGTTGCGCCTGACACACCCAATTCGATTCTCTGTGCTGTTAAGACAAAGCCCGAATCGAGTTTAGATGACTATCAAGGCGTTCGTGAATGTGTGCGAGAAGTCGTCGTCAATCCGCGATCGATTAAGTCATCATCCAAATCTCAGTAATTCAAAATCTCATTCGCTGGTGTGTGATCTGTGTTACCGTGTCTTGCGGTTATCAAAGACCTGAAGCCGTCATTCTCCAGCGTTCAACCTTCTCAGATTAAATTTTCAGTCTTAGCCGTTTAACCAAGGGTACTAGTCCGATGTCTTTAAGGTCTTTTGTGGTGAGTTGTGGAGTTGCCTTTCCAGTCATTCTGGCGGTCTTTGCGATGTCTGCCCCGACGATCGCTCAAACCGAGCCCACCACGCTTCCCAATCCCAGCCTCGATCGCTTTCCGCAGCCGATTCCCAGTCCTCAGCCCCTCCCGCCCAGCGACCAGCAACCGACGTTGCCCACACCCACTCCGACCCCGACCGCTCCCGAACCCACTGCCCCAGTTACCATTCCCGTTCGCAAAATCGAAGTGACGGGCAGCACGATTCTCAAGCCAGGTGACATCACGCCGATTACTACGCCGATCGAGGGTCGCTCTGTCAACCTCGAAGAATTGAGAACGGTTGCAGACGCGATTACTCAGCTTTACTTAAACCGGGGTTTCATCACGTCGAGAGCCGTTTTGGTGGATCAGGCGATCGTCGAGGGCGTGGTGCAAATTCGAGTGGTTGAAGGGTCACTTGAAAGAATTGATATCGAGGGCACTCAGCGATTGAAGCCATCCTACGTTCGCAGTCGCGTTCAACTTGGGGCGGGCGTTCCGTTGAACAAAGACCGCCTAGAAGATCAGCTAAGACTGCTCAAATCTGACCCGCTGTTTGACAATGTAGAAGCCAGTCTACGCCCCGGAACTGGACTCGGACAAAGCATTCTCACCCTGCGAGTCAAAGAATCTCAAGCCGTGAACGGCTACATCGGGGTGGATAACTTCTCGCCGCCGAGCGTCGGATCTGAGCGACTGGGTGCCGTTTTGAGCTACCGCAACCCGACCGGACTGGGGGATGAAGTGAGTGTCTCTTACTTTCGATCGCTCCAGGGTGGGTCGAATGTGTTTGACTTTAACTATCGGGTGCCTGTGAATGCGATGAATGGCACAGTTCAGCTGCGCGTGTCTCCTAGTAAGAGTAGAATTATTGCCTCTGATTTTGCAGCCTTTGACATTCGGAGTAATACGACGCTTTACGAAGTCAGCTATCGTCAGCCGATTATCCGCACGCCCCGCGAAGAATTAGCGCTTTCTCTAGGCTTTGCTTTTCAAGACGGGCAAACCTTTCTTTTTAACGACACCCCTTTCCCGTTTGGAATTGGCCCCGACGCAGATGGCAATAGCCAGACTCGTGTACTGAAGTTTGGTCAAGATTATGTAAGACGAGACCCTCAAGGAGCTTGGGCGCTACGATCGCAGTTTAGTCTCGGTCTGGATGTGTTCGATGCGACGACAAATAATGATCCGGTTCCTGATGGTCGCTTTTTTAGCTGGTTGGGTCAGATTCAGCGCGTTCAGCGTCTTGGCAACAATCACTTATTAATCGCTCAAGCGGATGTGCAATTGACTCCAGACAGTTTGTTACCGTCTCAGCAGTTTGTAATTGGGGGCGGACAATCTCTGCGGGGCTATCGGCAAAATGCGCGATCGGGTGACAATGGTTTCCGGCTGTCTCTCGAAGATCGAATTGCCATTTTGCGCGATGCATCTGGGGTGCCAACCTTGCAGCTTGCGCCCTTTATCGAAGCTGGCTCAGTCTGGAACAAATCGAGCAATCCCAATAAGCTAACCAACGAAACTTTCTTGGCCGCCGCCGGACTTGGACTCATCTGGGAACCTGCTCCCCGGTTTGTGGTGCGTCTCGACTATGCCATCCCGTTTGTCAGGCTGACCGACGAAGGCAACAATGCTCAAGACAAGGGGTTCTTTTTTAGTGTGGGCTATCGCCTCTAATCGGTTGAGCGAGGAATGGGATTGAATGCGGGTTCACCAGATGTCGAATCGTCCCGATTTCTCGCTTTTGTTTTTAGAACCTGCCAACGACGCAGCTCATCCACCCCAAGGGGAGTCGATCGCCAGACAAGAGAACTAGAGAAGGATGAGTGCAGCGATTTATTGGGATTGCTATTCACCCTTTCAACGTCTGCCTGATCGCTCACTTTGGGAAGAAGCCAGGCTGGTTTGATGAAGTTCGAGTCAAGCTGAGTTTTGGTGGGGCTTTGTACGGAGAGAACCCATTCCATAGACTTGCGCTTGAGTTCTTCTAAGGAACGCGAGTTTATTAGCCTGAAATTCTCTAAATATGCTTGGTCAGTTGATTTTGGCTTCGTTTTAATGGGTTGCAGCCCCCTAAATCCCCCAAATTTGGGGGACTTTGAAGCTCGAACCCGTTTTGAATTCCAGAATTTTTTGATCTCAAAGTCCCCCAGAATGGGGGATTTAGGGGGCGAAGTCGCTTGGCAATAAACGATCTCATTTAATTCGCGATCCTAAAGAAGCTTGTCGTGGTGCCAACTTGAGTTTAAAGTTTCCTGGGGAGGCTGATGGTTCCATAGACCTGAGCTTGCGTTCTTTTTAGGAAACTTGCGACTCCATAGACTTGAGCTTGCGTTCTGCTGAGGAAGGCTTTGGTGGATTGGTTAGAGGAACGATCGCGACAACATGGATTCACTCTGAGTACTAAAAGAATCGTACCATTTGACACTGTTCATATCTCCCTCGCAGGCTACTTGTGCGGCTCTTAGCAGTTGTCTTTGATAGTCAAGAACTGCCATCCAGCCATCTCCACCTTGCCACGTTAAATTAACAGCGTGAGTGTTTTGTCCTTGGACTTCAAATGGGTAAAATCTCGGCTAAGAATCACTATCTTCTCCGCCACAATAGTTGTAAGCATCAAGAACTCCTTCAGAAACATTTTTGAGGAATTTTTGTATGTCCCAAGTCCGGTCAAGATTGAAGCTGTTATGAATAAGCTTTTCTACTAAAACTGCCTCACAGTAACAATCCAACTACTCACAACCAAACACCTCTCAATTAATTTGCTCTCGCCAACAGTGTCTATGAACGTTCCTCCAATAACCCAAGCCAGCTAACGGCTAAAGTGAGCGGCTGCCAGTAACGTTTGCCACAACACCAAGCATCTCTGCCAGTCCGCTCCAACCGGGTCGTCATGCAGCGATCGCCATAAGCTACAAAACAAAACAGACCGCAAGTTTACATCTCGTCATTCCAATTTATAGGCGTAATCGTCTGATTTATCCAGTCTTCCCGCAGAATTCCATAGCAAATTGAATCTAACCGTTTGCCATCGACAGTCACCCAAGCTTTTCGGAAGTGCCCCTCTTTGACATAGTTGCACTGTAAAAAAACTTTCCGCATCGCGAGGTTATCAACGCAAGTACTGCCCTCAATGCGTTCAAGCTCAGACCATGTTTCAAACAAATAAGCCGTCAACCATTGAAGTGCTCTCTTACCAATGCCTTGTCCTCGATACTCAGATTGAATGCGTAAATCGAACATAGGAGAACCATCATCGATGTCATCGAGATCGAACAATCGAATCAATCCAACTCGTTGATCGGAGTTAGCAACAATCCAAAAAGTCTGACAATTAGTTCCAGTAAATTCGCCCTGGTCAACCCATTCCAGCACTTTTTCTCGGCTCAGTTGAGGATCTCCGTGATACATCCAGCGATCGCTCGACAACCAATCTGCTAATAACTCACGCTCTGTGCCGATCAATAGAGATTGAAAAGAAAGTTGTAGGCTCATCATTTAACGTTGCTAACGTTGATTCAACGAGATTGCACTCGATGCTAAACGATAAATAGCTTTAGCTTGTTCCCTCACCAACAAATTGAGCCGCATAACGTCCGCGCTCACCGGACATAGGCAACTTCTCAAACTCAACCGACTAATCTCATTGTTCTGGTGCAGCGACTTGTTGTGCCGCGATCTCTACGGCGAGGTTGACTGATTGTTCAACGGATTATCCAACTCGGCAAAAGCCATTTTTACAGAGCTACGAACACCTTTCCAATCTCGTTCTGACAACTGACCAATTTGCACAATATTGGTAGAAGTTGGTAGCGTAACAATGAAACTCCGAAACACGGATGCAACTCTTAGCCCGGATGCTGCCCAATCTTGAAGCACATAATCCGTCGCGCCTAATCCTCTCATTTGAGAAGTAATCAGACCGACAATAAGATCTGGACGAATCGCATAATTACGTTGCAGATGACAAAACAACAGCGGGACGACGTTTCATTCCGGTTGCACCCGGAAAATCAACGCTCACCAAATCACCAGGATTAAATGACACTAAACAGCCTCCTCATCGAGGAACAGGGAAGCTGAATATTGCAACGAGAAATTAACAACATCCATCTGATCCTGCTCAGTCCAAGCATCACTTTGGTCAATCATAGGCGAATCTTGCTGAACTAACTCATTCAGAATTAGCGTTGCCAACCGCAAGCGTTCTGTCGGCGATAAAGCTCGAATGACCTCGTTATAAACTTGTTGAGCAGTGGGTGCCATGTCAGAGTCTCCTAGTTGTCATTTCATCAGCCTAGCACTTCTCCAACCGACCTTAATCATTGCCAAACCACACCCTCTAAATGTCGCTAGGATCTTCTGCGTCTGACGCTTCATTGCCTTCTTGCGATGTAACAAAAAGCAGTTTTACACCTTCGCGTGAATGCTGTTTGTGCCACAGGCCACATGGAACGATAAAAATGCTCCCTGTATGCAGAGAAACTTCCTTCACATAACCATCACTCAAAACTGTGACATCTACATTACCTGCCAGGATGTGAAGAAGCTCATCATCGGGGTGACGCTCCCAGGGCGTTGAGCCTGAGAAGCAGACCATCCCCATCATGCATTGATTGAAATTACCAAGTACTTTCATTGCCGCGCTGGCATCATTACTTGCGGTTTGCTCTGTAATTTCGAGCTTGCCGACAGATTCAAGTGCAGATTGTATGTCTATCGTGTCCATGTTTGCCTCTTAAAAACGACTGAGACAGATCTAGTACATTTGCTCAAAATGGTCAAGTACCGACACGATAAGCCTCCTGACCAATGACTTCAAACCACTGCCACCAGCCGAAACGTGAGCGGCATAACGACTAAGATAAGTGGCGGCAGATAGCCTTGACGACTCTACCAAGATATTTTGACCGTCCGCTTCATCGACTTGTTAGCTTGCGGCAATGACAGATGAATCTTAGCAAACATAGCTCGAAATAAAATTCTTAAGAAAATCAATGAAGACTCGAACTTTAAGTGGAATATAAGCACGCGAAGGATAAACAAGCCAAGCAGCGGTGCTAAAATCTGCTGCCGTCACTTCGTAATCTGGAAACACGTTGATGAGTGTCCCAGCTTGTAGATCCTCGCCAATCAGCCAGTTCGGAAGCAGAGCTAAACCCATCCCTGCGATCGCGCAGTGCTGAAGAGCGATTGCGCTAGAAATTAACGTGCGTCCAAAAACTGGAACTTCGCTCAGTTCTCCCTTCTGATCCTTGAAGATCCATCTAGATCGAAACCCTGCGAACGGAAATAGTAGACAGTTATGCTGCGCTAAATCGACGGGGTTTTTAAGTTGTTCCGATCGCTTGAGATAATCTGAACTGGCACAAACAAAGTAGTGAGTCGGCATCAGTTGTTGGGCAATAAGGGCTGAGTCTGGAAGAAGTCCAAGTCAAATCGCCAGATCGATTCGTTCGGCGAACAAATCAACAATGGTGTCGGACAGCAGTATGTCGACTGTGAGATCGGGGTACAGTCGATTAAACTCGGTCAATAGCGGCACAATGCACTTGAGACCAAAAGAAACGGAAGCTGTGACGCGAAGTTTTCCTTTGGGTTGGCTGGAAACATCTGTCGCGATGGCAGTGGCTTGATGGAGTTCTTCAACCAGTGACTCGACACGCTCAAAATAGGTCATCCCGGCTTCGGTCGGGGATAATTGCCGCGTGGTGCGCTGGAATAATCGGATTCCTATTTCTGCTTCTAGACCTGCGATCGCCCGTGAAACCGAAGAAGGATCGAGATTGCGATCGCGGGCAACAGCGGCAAAACTACCTTGCCTGAAAACTTCCACGAAGAGTTGCAGTACTGATATATCCATTGTTAAAGGGTTCACATAACCTGCTAATCCACGATTTCCCTACCTAAAATCTTACCTCAAGGAAGGAGGATTCGTGCAACTTCCGCATGAGAGTCGTTCATGAGTTTACGTTTATTTGTTTTATCGCAGCAGGTATCTTTAGCTAATTGTCCGACTTGAGCAATATTTCGATCTAATTATGTTTCAGCGTAAATTATTGCGATTTCTGATTGCTTTCGTGGCTGGATTTATGTCCACGCTGGTATTTCATCAAGGAATGCTGGCTTTTTTACATGCGATCGCTTTCACACCCATTGCCCCTTATCCAAGTGCCCCAACTAGACCGTTTGGAATTCCCTTCTTCTGGTCTTTAGCCTTTTGGGGAGGAGTTTGGGGAATGGGTCTGGCTGTTGTGCTCAATCGAATTCTACAGCGTTTTTTCTACTGGGGCGTAGCATTCCTATTTGGGATGCTTGCTCCTACGCTAGTTTCAATTTTTGTGGTGTTCCCGCTGCAAGGAGTTCCGGTTACGCCGAACGGAATTTTCTTGGGTTTGATCCTGAATGCCGCTTGGGGCACTGGTACTGCATTCTTTTTGCAATTTCAGTCTCGCTCACTCAACAATTCATAGGATGAAGTGAAAGGAGTAGAACCATTGAACCTTCAAAATGCACTATACGAAACGCTAATTTGGATTCAGAATTTAGGCACTGTTAGCGCAGTTGTATTCATCGGGCTGTATATTTTAGCAACTGTTTTGTTTATTCCAGGTTCGATTCTAACATTAGGAGCAGGTGTGGTTTTTGGTGTTGCTCTAGGAACGATTTATGTGTTTATCGGAGCAACGATCGGTGCGACATTGGCATTTCTCATCGGACGATATCTGGCGCGAGGCTGGGTGGCTAAGCGAATCGCTAGTCATGATAAATTCAGCGCGATCGATGCTGCGATCGCACGCGAAGGGCTAAAGATTGTTTTGCTCACGCGCTTATCCCCCGTTTTTCCCTTTGTCCTTTTGAACTATGCTCTGGGCATCACGCAAGTGTCTTTGCGGGACTATGTTCTCGGCTGTGTAGGCATGATTCCTGGAACCATGATGTATGTGTACATTGGTTCTTTGGCAGGTAGTCTGGCGACCATTCAGAACTCAGGTCAAAGTCCGGAAGCCCAGAGAGTGCAATGGGTCATCCGCATCGTTGGCTTGATTGCAACTGTCGCAGTGACGCTCCATATCACCCGCGTTGCCCGCAGCGCTCTTCAGAAAAGCGTCAATTCACGATAACGTTCAGACTTTGCAAATAGGTTTTCACGATGCTAGAAGAATTGATTACTGCTCCACTTGATATTCATAATCAACGCCTGATTTCGCATGTGCATCCAATGGACTGGGTGAATCCTCAACCTGCCAATTGTTACGATCTCGTCGTGATTGGAGCCGGAACTGCTGGATTGGTTGTTGCCGCAGGGGTCGCAGGATTAGGGCTAGGATTGAAGGTGGCACTGATCGAAAAACATTTAATGGGCGGAGATTGCCTTAACATGGGCTGTGTACCAGGGCAAACGCATGAAAATTGTTGATCCTTTCAGATTAAGGATTTCAGCCTCTAAGCATTTCTGCCCATGAGGTCTGGAAGCCTTGCAGGGCAGTCACCCAATTTTTTTATGCGTTTGCCCTGACTACCGGGATGGGCAGTACCGCGAAATTTATATTGCAGAATCAGAAACAGAACCCCTGCTGGGGATGGCACTACTTTACGATCATCGATTGCAGGTTGATGCTGTTGAGGGTGGAAGCGTCAGAATTGAAACTTTGTGATCCTGGTTAGAAGCCTATCGATGAGGCACAGTCTAACAATGCGATCGAGCGGGGCGCGATCATGTAATTGAGGTGATTGAATCCAAGCAAGAAGGCAGTCCACGAATAATTCTTATCCCACCTACCACCGCACCTTAACAAAACAAGTCGCTGCGTCTCAAAATAGTTGTCTGATTTGCAAAGGTTGTTCGCGCGGCGGTAAGCCTAGTCGTTGCCTGGACTTGTTGAATAACGCTAACTTAAGTTTGATGGGCGGAGGGAGAATCGAACTCCCATACCTTTCGGTGCCACATTTTGAGTGTGGTGCGTCTACCAGTTTCGCCATCCGCCCGTTTTCGCTTCACCATTGTAGCTTACTTTTCGATCTTGCAACAAGGATTCATAAGTTTGGCTACTGGCCCAGCGATCGATTTCTCGCGCCCGCAAAACCGGAACCGGATGAGTTAGCTGTGCCGTCTGCAACTGCTTCAACATCTCGCCTAGCTCGTTTTTGCTCACGTCGTCGTAAGCTCTCGCTTGAGCGATGAAGGCATCTAGATTTAGTTGGCTCGACAGCGAGGGCGAACCTCCCGACAGTTTCATCATCACCGACATAATTGTTCTGGGGTCTTGAGTAGCGAGCAGGGCGGCACGATCGCACGTAAATTCTGCACATCTCACCCAGGCTAAAATTTGGCTCTGCAATCCCTGCGTCAAAAATTCTCCCAGAGGAAGCTGGCCCGCCGCCAGAACCATAATGTTGGCCAGCGTCAGATAAACCCCATGATCACATTTGAGATGTCCCAACTCGTGGGCAATGACCGCCTGAATTTCTTCGGGAGTCAGCAACTCTATCAGCGACGTGTGCATGACGACGAAGGGCTGTTTGCCTCGCATCGCAAAGGTGTAAGCATTGGGCACCGGGTGCTGACGGACATACAGTTGAGGCGGCTCAATGTCCAACACGCGGCAGGCTTCAATTAACAAACCGTGAAGGTGAGGAAGCTGTTGCTCACTGACTAGAATGCTGGAGGCAATATTTTCTAGATAAAAAAACTGTTCTGCCACGGGGCCCAGCAGATTACGGATCACCATATCCAAGCCGGGAAGCTGCTTGAGGGCGTTGGTGGCTTCCAAATCCAGAGGGTGGCGGAATTGATCAGCCTTTAATCCAATCAAAAGAGACTTTGAGAAAGACATGTGGGGAGCTAGAAAGGACTCTCAAAGTCAGTATAGCGAACGGGAACAGGGATGAGGGATGAAGGATGAGGGATGAAGGATGAAGGTCGATCGGGTGCCATTCATCGTTCATCAGGTCATCGCTGGAGTTAGGTTGACGAAACGGGAGAATCGACAGGGGTTAGAATCGGCTCCGTGATGGTGTCTTCCTGGACGCGCTGAAGTTTGGCTCCGAGCTTTTGAAGTTTGAGTTCCAGGTGTTCGTAGCCGCGATCGAGGTGCTGTAATCCCTGAAGCGTGGTCTTGCCTTCGGCTGCCAAAGCTGCCACCACTAGGGCCGCAGAGGCTCTCAAGTCAGTCCCCACAACAGGCGCGCCCGACAGCATCGAAACGCCGCGAATAATGGCGTGATTGCCTTTGACGCGAATGTCTGCCCCCATTCGGTTTAATTCGGGGACGTGTCCCAGGCGATTTTCAAACACCGTTTCGCTAATCACACTGTCACCCTCCGCCAGGGTCAATAGAGACACAAACGGAGCCTGCACATCTGTGGGAAAACCAGGGTAAGGCAGGGTTTCGATGTCGGTCGATCGATAGCGCTGTTTGGGTAAAATTCGCATCCGATTCGGACTGTCCATCACGGTTCTGATGCCGATTTCCTGCATTTTGGCCAGGATCGCCGTGATGTGGTCAGGAATGATAGGAGACAGGGTGATTTCTGATCGCGTGATCGCCCCCGCCATCAAAAACGTCGCCGCCTCAATGCGATCGGGAATGATGCTGTAGTCAGTTGTGTGCAGATGGGGTACGCCAGAAATGACGATCGTATTCGTCCCGGCTCCTCGGATTTTGGCTCCCATCGCTCGACAAAAATTGGCCAGATCTGCAACTTCTGGTTCTTGAGCGGCGTTCTCGATCGTCGTCTCACCGTCTGCCAGCGTCGCCGCCATCATCAAGGTTTCCGTCGCGCCCACACTGGGATAGTCGAGATAAATTTTGGCCCCTTTTAGCCGCTTGCTGGTTCCTGTCACATAGGCGTGAACGATTCCATGCTCGATTTGTACATTTGCGCCCATTGCCTGCAAGCCACGCACATGAAGATCAACGGGACGGGCCCCGATCGAGCAGCCCCCCGGTAACGGCACCCGCGCCACCCCCAATCTCGCCAACAGCGGCCCAATCACAAAAAAGCTGGCCCGAAGCTGACTCACCAACTCGTAAGGCGCTTTTGAATGACTGATCTGGGTTGCGTCAATATCCAGAACATCTCCATGCTGCCGAAACTTCACGCCCAGCGCTGATAGAAGCTCACCCATGCGAGTCACATCCGCCAGCAGCGGAACATTGCGAATCCGGCAGTCTTGAGAACACAGCAACGCTCCTGCAATCACCACCAGAGCCGCATTTTTAGCCCCACTGATGTTGACATGACCACTTAGAGGCGTTTTGCCCCAGATTTGCAGTACCGAGTTGCTTTCTTCGGGGGAAGAATAAGAATTAGACAGGTTGAGAGCGGAAGTAATGGGTTTGTCCTCCTGGGTTAATATTTTTACAACGTCAAATTTGGTTTCGATTCTACCGGAAACTTCGTAGATGTCCAGCCTTTCATCTGACAGTCGCTAAAAACAACCGTGTGAGTCGCTTCTGGTATCAACAAAATTCTTTTAAGGTCACGCTTGACAAACTATGAACTCATGCAGCAGTATAGGAGATCGTGACGCTAAAACAGTTCATGCGGGACTGGCGGAATTGGTAGACGCGCTAGATTCAGGTTCTAGTGTTCGCAAGGACTTCCGGGTTCAAGTCCCGGGTTCCGCATCTTTGACAAAAAGACTCTGCACTAGACTAAAAAGTTTTGAGCGGGGTCTTTTGTTTGTGAAGAGCCTTTTGTTACGCCGTGAATTTGCTTATGAGCGATCGTGTGTTTGTAACGAAAGTTTAATCATTCTGCGACTCCTAAAATTCAGTACTGCCTTGCAATGTTAACCAGCCTGCAAAATTCGCTTGTCAAGCAGTTACGCAAATTGCATCGCGCCAAAGACCGTCGAGAGCAGCAGCTTTTTTTGATCGAAGGAACGCATTTAATCGAAGAAGCCTGTCTCGCTCAAGTGCCCTTTGTCACCGTTTGCTACACAGAAACCTGGTTGAGTCAGCACCCTAATCTGGGGCAGAAAGCCATTGAAACGGCTCAACGATCGCTCCTTGTCGCGCCTGAAGTCCTCAAAGCGATCGCCACCACCGTCGAACCAGACGGCATCGTTGCCACTATTGAACGGATTCATACCAATTCGATTCATCTCACTCAGCTCGGACTGATGCTGCAAACCATCCAAGATCCGGGCAATTTAGGGACGATGATTCGCACGGCGGCGGCGGCAGGGGCAGATGGACTGTGGCTGAGTCACGACAGCGTGGATTTGGATAATCCGAAAGTGTTGCGATCGTCCGCAGGTCAGTGGTTTCGATTGCCGATGGCGGTGAGTGCGGATTTGAGGACAGAAATTCTCAACTGCAAGGCGGCAGGAATGCAGATTGTGGCCACCGTTCCGACCGCAACGCAGGCTTATTGGCAAGTGGATTTTTGTCGGCCCAGCCTGATTTTGTTGGGTAATGAAGGGGCGGGACTGTCTGAAGACTTGAGAGCGCTGGCAGATTGTCAGGTGACGATTCCCTTAAGTCCAGGGGTGGAGTCGTTAAATGTGGCGATCGCCGCCGCCCTACTGTTGTATGAAGCAAAAAGACAGAGCGCCTCTGAAGATTCCACAAGTCTGGCTTAAGGAGACGTTTAGGAAGCCTTCAAGGTCAGCAACCGAAGTCAAGGATCATCGAATTCAGGGGACGAAAGCTATTTTTCTTCTCTCGCCTGCATAAATTGCTCAATGTCTGCTACAGCCTGCTCTAGACTCGCCAGACTCATTTCAGGTTCGCTGTCTTCTTGATTGGGAGCCGCTTCTTGGGGAGAAACTGGCACAGGTTGCCCATCAACACCTAACGTTTCTTGGAGCTTGTCGAGCGACTCAAAAAAGGCTTCTGTTGCGGCACGTCGCAGTTCTTGCTGATGCGAATCCATAGTGCTTGACTCCAAATTCAAGGATCAAAACGCCGAACGGCTGTGGCTTGAAACCGAGTGCCCGTCAGAAAATCGGGTCGGCAACTTCTTAAAAAATCACTCAGAGAGCGACACTTAACCATCGGCGTAAAGCGGGTTGATCCAGTTTTCACAGATTTCTACCCTCACTAAGATGCCCATTCCCGATCGAATATTCAACCCACCGAAATCGTATCATAGGCCTCACTCACCAGAGAACAGTTGTCTGATGCGCCCTACACAGATGAGAATAAAGAAGAGAAACTGCACCGGGAGGACGACGTGACGAGCGAATTTGATTATGATTTGGTCATTATTGGCGCAGGCGTTGGGGGGCATGGTGCGGCTCTTCACGCGGTCGATTGTGGGCTAAAGACTGCCATCATCGAAGCAGCAGATATGGGCGGCACCTGTGTTAATCGAGGCTGCATTCCCTCCAAAGCTTTGTTGGCGGCCGCTGGGCGAGTTCGTGAGTTGCGTGATGCACACCATTTGAAGTCATTGGGTATTCAAGTTGGAGATGTGGCGTTTGATCGTCAAGCGATCGCCGACCATGCCAGCGGGATTGTCACCAAGCAGCGAGAAGGCTTGATTGGTAGCCTAAAGCGCATCGGTGTAGACGTGATTCAGGGCTGGGGACGGGTCGCCGGGTCGCAAAAAGTCTCCGTCACGACCGACGCGGGCGAGAAAATTATTCGGACGAAAGACATTATTCTGGCACCCGGATCTATCCCGTTTGTGCCGCCGGGAGCGCAGATTGATGGTAAGACCGTCTTCACCAGTGACGATGCGATCAAGCTAGAAAGCCTGCCCCCCTGGATCGCGATCGTCGGCAGCGGCTACATCGGTCTAGAATTTGCAGATGTCTACACGGCTCTAGGTTGTGAAGTGACCCTGATCGAAGCGCTGGATCAACTGATGCCAGGGTTTGATCCTGACATTGCCAAGCTGGCCCAACGCATTCTGATCACGCCTCGCGACATTGAAACCAAAGTCGGCATGTTAGCGATGAAGGTGACACCGGGATCGCCCGTCGTGATTGAGCTTGCAGACGCTAAGACCAAAGAGATTGTCGAAGTTTTAGAAGTCGATGCCTGCTTGATCGCCACAGGTCGGATTCCGGTGGCCAAAGACATGGGACTCGAAACCGTCAGCGTCGAACTCGATCGCCGGGGCTACATTCCCGTTAACGATCGCATGGAAGTGCTGTCAGATGGCGAGTCGGTGCCTCATTTGTGGGCGATCGGTGACTCGACGGGCAAAATGATGCTGGCTCATACGGCGGCCGCTCAAGGAGTCGTGGCCATTGAGAACATTTGCGATCGTCCCCGCGAAATCGACTATCGCAGCATTCCCGCAGCCGCCTTTACCCATCCCGAAATCAGCTTTGTGGGCATGACCGAACCTGCGGCCAAAGAATTGGGCAAGACTGAAGGGTTTGAAGTATCTGCTGTCCGAACTTACTTTAAAGGCAACGCCAAAGCGATCGCCGAAGGAGAATCTGAAGGCATCGCCAAACTAATCTACCGCTCCGACACGGGCGAAGTTTTGGGGGCCCACATTATCGGACTCCACGCCGCAGATTTGATTCAAGAAGCCGCCAACGCGATCGCCAACCGTCAATCTGTCCACTCGCTGGCCTTCCTCGTCCACACCCATCCCACGCTGTCCGAGATTTTAGACGAAGCCTACAAACGAGCGGCAACGCATTGAGGGATGAGGGAGGAGGGATGAAAAGTAAGTTGTACTGATTTGAGTCGCACCTGATTTGAAAGCCTGACCTGTGTTTTCTCAATCTCACACCTCACATCTCCTCCCTTTTTCCTCCCTCCTCCCTCTTCCCTCCTCCCTCCTCCCCCATCCCTCCTCCCTCCTTCATCCCTTCCCCGAATTGCGTTACGCTACTAATGAGATTCTGCTGGAGGCCCGCCCCTCTTGCAGCCGCGCCATGTCAAGTTTTGCTATTTGTGACTAGCCCAATGGAGATTCGCCGTCGTTCGCCCAATCCTGGGGTGTCTGTGCAGGAATTACGCTATCTGTCTACGATTCCCGGCTCTGAGCCGCGTCATATTTTGGAGGAAATCGTCTGGCATAAAGAAGTCGAGGTTGACCAAAAGCGAGATCGGGTGACTCTAATTGAATTGCAGAAAAAAGTGCTGACGACTGTGGCTCCTCGTGACTTTTTGGCAGCGCTGCAAAACGGCAAAACGACCCCGGCTGTGATTGCAGAGGTAAAAAAGGCTTCTCCAAGTAAGGGAGTGATTCGCGAAGATTTTGACCCAGTGACGATCGCTCAGTCTTACGAAACGGGGGGCGCAACTTGCCTGTCGGTGCTGACGGATCAGAAGTTCTTTCAGGGGAGCTTTGAAAACCTGGCAGCCATTCGCCAAGCAGTGGATCTACCGCTATTGTGTAAAGACTTCATCATTTATCCCTATCAAATGTATTGGGCCCGATCGCAGGGCGCAGATGCCGTTTTGCTGATTGCTGCGATCCTCTCTGACAAAGATTTGCAGTATTTCCTGAAGATTGTCAAAACATTGGGCATGACTGCTCTGATCGAGGTGCATACTCTAGAAGAACTTGATCGCGTTCTGTCGCTAGAGGGCGTGACGATGGTGGGCATCAACAATCGGAATCTCAAAGATTTCTCGGTTGACCTGCACACCACGACTCATTTGCTGTCTGAGCGACGAAGCCAGCTTCTCGATCGGAATATTCTGGTCGTGAGCGAATCGGGACTCCACACCTCCGACGATCTGAGCCTGGTGTCACAAGCAGGTGCTAAAGCTGTCCTGATTGGCGAATCGTTAATCAAGCAGCCTGATCCTGGTCAAGCCCTCGCGCAACTCGTTGGGGCTAGACTTTAGACGAATGAACTTTAGACATTTGAACTTGAGTACATTCATGCGTCTAAAATCCAGGATTCTACATCTGTCTGGTTTTTTCTGCTCAAATCTTATTTACCCGCAGTAGGTTAGCGTTACATGGAGCCAATTCCTCTTCCTTCGCACATTCACTACGAATTACTGCTGCAACTCTTAGAGCGTCAGACGATGTTTGCAGTCGGCTACAAAGGGAAACAGCGCGAACAGGTTCAGCAGTTGATCATTACGCTTCGCAAGGCGCTTTCTCAACAGAAACAGCTAGAGTCTGAGTGCGATCGCCTCAAGCTACCGATCGAATATCGCTGGTCACTCAACCGAGTCGAAGCGCCTCCCCTAGAAGCCGCTATCTTGCCACAGGAGCCAAAAGTTTAGAGATCGCCGCAGCCCATCGCAAAACTTAATCGGTTACGGAGGCAGGAAACGGCCAATCCGTGTAAGCTATATCGCAATATTTATGATCGCTCAAGACCCTTTTTGGCTGCGCGGGTAGCTGAATTTTGGGAGCGATTTTTGGGAGGTTCCAGGTGGTCGAGCCGAACTCTTCTCATGGTTCTGAATGGGCGGATCAGGACTCCGTTAGTTTTACAGTGGACACTTCAACGGCGGCAGCGCTAGACCAGCTACAACAGCGACTTCGTAACCAGACGGAACGGATTCAAAATCTAGAGCAAGCGCTGGATCAGTCGATCGCTAATCTTAATGAACTGCGATCGCAGATTACTGACCAGCAGTTTTTAGAGCATCAACTCGCCTCGACCGAAGAAATCGCCAACGTCCAGCAGCAGGCTATCCACCAACTCAAGCTGCTATTTGCCAAAAAACAAGCCTCATTAGAGCAAGAAATCCACGCCTCTAGAGAGCGAGAACGTCACTATCAAGCCTTATTAGAAGCCGCAGAAGCGTCTCTACAGAGCCAACAGTGCGAGTTAGAGCAGCTACGGGCCCTGTCCGATCGCTCCAAGATCCAGCAGCGTCAGATCGAAGCGTTACAGTCCTCTCTAGAGCAGCAATCTGGTTCAGAGTTAGAAGCGGCTCGATCGCAGATCGCCAGTCTAGAAGCGCAGTTGGGTGACGCACAAAAACAAATCATGCGGCTCTATCGAGAGTTGAGCGATCGTCACACTGCAATCAACGAGCTAGAAGCGCGACTAGAAGGAGATTTTGCCCCAGAAACAATTGCTTCGAGTTACGCGCAAGGGATGGACTCTCCCCCCGTCTCAGAAGTCAGCCTGCCACCCAGAGTCGAAGAACTCGAAGCGCAGATCGCCAAACAGATGGCCAATCAAGTCCTCCTTCAGCAAGCTTGTCAGGAATTGGAAGCCGATCGAGAACTCAGTCAAACGCGCATCGCAGAGCTAGAGCGACAATCTGCCGAAATGCAAGAGCAAATTCTCAGTCAGGCCCAGCAGGCCAGCGAGTATGAGGCCGCCGTACAGCACTGGAAAGATCGCTTTTACAATGCTCAAGAAAAGGTGACGCGGCTCAAAGACGTGTTGGATCAGATTCCCAACCTCCCACCAGAAGTCGCAGACCTCTTTGCCGCCCTTCAAACGATGGAAGCGGGGCGAACCTTCAAAACTGAGCCGTCAAATCCAGACAAAATCGACCTTCCAGACTTTCTCACCCGCCGCCGCATCTACCGCAATCGCACCTAGCTTTGCTTTAACGTGAATTTGGTGAGATTGGGGGCAGAAGCGCAAAACATCGAAGCGAAAAAAGTTGTCGAACTGACATACCTTTGAAGGCTTTGCTGTTGTCTATTCAAGCGAGAAACGGAAACTCAGAGGCGACAGTCCAGCGATCGCCCGTGTGAACCAATAGCGTCAAGCGATCGCCCACAAACTCATAGTGCAGCGATTTGTTGTGAAACGCTTCCCAGGCGACAGCGAAATTTTGTCGAGTCAGATCACGAAACGCTACGGTCATGTGGGGCACAAAGGGACGAGACTTAGAAACCGGATCAACGATGCTCAGGGTCGCTTCGAGGTGAGCCATCAACTGCTGTTGTAATGTCAGCAAGTCAGGAGTTTTGAGAACATTGATATAGATGACGCGAGGCGGAAACGCTGCAAAATTGTCCAATACGATCGGTACCTTCCTCGCCTTTTGAGCAAACGATTTTAAGCTCTGCTCTAACTGCGAAACTTCTCCAGACGACCACTCAAACGGAGGCTGCAACGTAATGTGTGGCGGCGATTTGTGAGCGTGACGAGTCGCATAATGCTCTGTAAAATATTGCTTTATCTCAGTCACCCGATCTTGAATGTCTTGGGGGGGTAAAAGCGCAATGAAAAAGCGTTGCATCAGAGCCATAAAAAACAACTATAAAAACAACTATAAAAACAACGGCCTTGCTGATTGGAGGGATGAATCTGTGGGAAGTGTCCATCTTTTCGCCCCCTAAATCCCCCAAAATTGGGGGACTTTGAGCCTTGGGTTTCCCTCCGCTTTGGGGCAATTCATCCCCTGATTCAGCAACGCCAAAACAACTATGTAGATGAGCATCTGTAGATAAGCCAATTAGCGTGAAAATTTCTATCCAGACTCGTTCTGACTGTAAGCTACAGAATGGGAAACTTGAGTAAAAAGATTCTAAGGAAGAGAATACTAATGCCTTGGTTTGTGAAGATCGAAGAGGGAATTGTAGATAAGAGTATCTTCGATCGCTACGTCTCTGCTCACAAAGCCTACGTCAAATCTCTCATTGATCAAGGTCACGAAGCTCGCACAGGCTATTGGGCACACTACGGGGGCGGAATGCTTCTCTTTAAGGCGCAGTCGATGGATGAGGCAAAGGCGATCGTCGCCAAAGATCCCTTAATTCAAAACGGCTGTGTCAACTACAAGCTTTATGAATGGCGTGTCGTCGTGGAGTAGCGGCAAGGCAAGAAGAATCCGTTGAATAAAAACCAATCGCGCTCAACAGTGTTATTCTAATAAGTGACTCGGATCTATGCGATCGTGACACCCAAATCTTGTCAGGGCCGGAAGGCAGCAGCAATACGGGATGCTCAAGATAGGCGTAGTCTCCGGGTCACTTTAATTTTAAAGACTTTAAGATGGACTCTTGATTCTGCACTTCAAATAGAATCTTGATAACTCATCCTTGAATTCAGCGAATTCAGCAATCTTTTCCTTAGTCTTACTTGGGTGCGGTAAACCCCCGTGGGCGCGTCTCCGGTTTTCTTTGTACCCTAAAAGAAACGGATGACATGGGAGTTTAAAGGATATGGGTTTGGGAGATCTAGTGCAGAAAGCGGTGTATCTGGGGATTGGAGTGGCTTCTTACGCGGGAGAAAAGGCGGGAGAAAAGCTGAGTGAGCTTCGCGTACAGGTGCAAAAATTGGCGGATGAGATGGTCGAGCGCGGTGAAATGTCGGCTGAGGATGCGCGCAAGTTTGTTGATGATATGGTCAATCGCGCCCAACAACCGCCCGTCACACAGTCAAATGATCCAAAACCTTCGGAGCCTCGCAAGATTGAGATTTTAGACGACGATGAGGAACCGACTGCGGCAACTCCTCAAAACAGCGTTGAAGACATGCGGCGGCAAGTAATGGATTTGCAAGATGAATTACGACGGTTAAAGCGAGATTAGTTAGAGAAATTAGTTAGAGAAACGGGGAGTGGTATCTAAGTAAATTACGAAGTTTTTTTCACTCCCTACTCTTTCCTTTGACGGTTGAAAAGTTCTCAAACCAGCCTTTTCGCTTAAAGAAGAAGATCAGAGAAACGGCGATCGCCATCATCACTGCCCAACACAACGGATAGCCCCAATACCAATTTAGCTCTGGCATGTTGAGGGGTGACTTATCAGTGTTGAAATTCATACCGTAGACTCCAACAATAAAGGTCAGGGGAATGAAGATGGTGGAGACGATCGTTAGAAATTTCATGACTTCGTTCATTTTATTGCTGACCGAAGATAAATAGACATCCATCAAGCTAGAAGCCAGCTCACGGTAGGTTTCGACCATATCCAGCACTTGAACGGCGTGATCATAACAGTCGCGTAAATACACCCGAACTTCATCACAAATCAAGTCACTGCCATCTCGAATCAGAGAATTAATCGCATCGCGTTGGGGCCAGATCGATCGCCGCAGCGTCAACAATTCTCGCTTGATTTTATGAATCTTTTCTAACGTTTTGTGAGTAGGATTTTCGACTACTTCATCTTCGAGACCTTCAATTTCTTCTCCGTAGCGCTCCAAAATTGGGAAGAAACCATCGACGATCGAATCCAACAGCGCGTACATCAAATAGTCAGCTTTGTGTTTGCGAATAGTGCCTTTACTGGTACGAATGCGTTCTCGAATCGCGTTAAAACAATCGCGCTCAGGCTCTTCTTGAACGGTGAGTAAGTAGTGACGACCTAACACAAAACTGACCTGCTCGGTGTGAAAACCACTGGACGATCGCCTCAACATCACCATTCGCGAAATGAGCAACAGTTGATTCTCATATTCCTCGACTTTGGGGCGCTGCGGCACATTTACCACGTCTTCCAACACCAGGGGATGCAAACTAAAAACCTCCCCAAGTTCATTCAAAATGTCTTCGCTGCCAAGTCCTTTGACATCTACCCAGGAGACAGATTCGGTGTCTAGATAGTCTGCACAGACTCGCGGTGACTCAATCTGAAGGCGCACGGCGTTGGCTTCGTTGTAATCGATCAAGACGATTTCAGAAGGCGCGGCATCTACGTCAATTCTCAGCGTCCCAGGCATACTACCGGGCACATCATAGAAGTACTCGATCGACGAGTCTTCCTCATCCGATTGAACAATGGGTTTTGGAGCCTGAAGACGCTTTGCCACCATGCAGATTTACCTCGTTTTTACGTGTATCAAGTTTCCGCTATTTCTATAGTGGATAACCGGATGGGAAAGATAATAAGGAGTTGTTCGCCCCATCAAATTGCAATAGGTTGATTCATGAGTCGCCCCAAATCTCTCTATCCTGCGTGGATACCCTATCCTATCTGTTGGCTAAGAGCAATCAGTTTAGCGATACCAACGTATTTCGGCGTTATTGTCTTTGCTGCGTGGTTTTGGTTAGTCTTTATACCGGGTTCAGTCATTGTGGTGGCTTCTCTTGCAACGAACTCTCTAAAGCCAGAATTACTACTATTTCTCTTTGGCTTCTCACTGGCTTGCCTAGCTGGAGGTTTGGTCTGGTATTTGGCCTTAAAAGTGATGTACGTAATTTTCCTAAAGCTTTTTTGGTCAACTCCTCCATACTGGTTAAGTCCATCTCGGAAGTGGTCAGAGCTTCTCTACAGTATGGTCATCACAACTATAGCGACCTTACCCGTCGTTCTTGTTGCCCTCCCCTACTTTTCCTCGAGCCAGTACTGCATTCAAGAAGTTGAGTCAGTAGGGTTTGTAAATTCATCAATTGCAGCGCGCTTGGGCACGCTCACAGGTTGTGGAGCAGGTCGTTTAATAAAACTTTACACCTCAGATTTGGATGTGGAACTCTCACTCAGACTCTTAGGGGTTTGGCTACTTGGTGCAGCTTATCTCTATCAACTTAGATATCTTTTAGAAAAACGCAATTCTCAGAAGAAAATCTGAGCTTCTTAACAATCAAATAATTCTCCTTGTTCTGCGAGAACAAAGACTGACTAAGGGTTTAACTGATATCCTGTCAGCATAGTTGCTAGAAGTACTGTTCCGTTGACTGAGACACCTTCAAATTCTGCTTTGGGACTGTGGAGCCAGCGCCTTTTATCTGCGGTGCTGCTGGGTGGGCAAGTCCTCGTTCACTTACTGAGTGGCAAAATTAATCGACGCAATACGATCGAGCAAATGGCCGCTGTCGGCCCCGCCTCGCTGCTGATTGCGTTATTGACGGCTGCTTTTGTGGGCATGGTGTTCACCATTCAAGTTGCTAGAGAGTTTATCAATCTGGGTGCAGGAACGGCCGTCGGGGGCGTGTTAGCGATTTCTTTGTCGCGAGAATTGGCACCTGTTCTAACCGCCGTAATTTTAGCGGGAAGGGTGGGATCAGCATTTGCAGCAGAGATTGGCACGATGAAAGTGACTGAGCAGATTGATGCACTGTATGTATTGCGGACTGATCCGATCGATTACTTAGTCATTCCCCGTGTGATTGCCTGCTGCTTGATGTTGCCCATTTTGACGATCTTGGCTCTGTTTACAGGAATGGCTGGCGGAATGCTGGTCGCTGAAGGGCTGTACGGCATCTCCAACACGGTTTTCATCAACTCAGCCAAGAATTTTTTGAGCGTCTGGGATCTCTGTAGTGCACCCCTTAAAGGATTTTTCTTTGGGGCATTGATTGCGGTGATTGGATCTAGCTGGGGGTTGACGACCACAGGAGGCGCAAAAGGAGTCGGGCAATCGACAACCACGGCCGTTGTGACCTCGCTGCTGGCGATCTTTATCTCTAATTTCTTCCTCTCGTGGATCATGTTCCAGGGGACGGGAACTGGCGTGAGTCGAGGGCTTTAAAACAACTGCTCCCCACAACGTGATCCACCCCCATTTTTTAGAACGTCTGTACTTCTAACAAACTTTTCTGTATTCTATTGGTCAGAGAGAAGGCGCTGCACGAGATTACTCCACAAGATCATGAATACTCTTGACGCTTCTCTACATGTAGTGTTTGATATGAAAGCATATTTTGAAACACGCTATATCTGACTTCTGAGCCTTCAGAAATTACGTTCCTTTTCTCACCCTTTGACTGAGTGCGCTATGGTTTCCCAAGTTGAGACTCCGGTTTTTGATTCTCGTCCCCTTCATCTCAGTGTAGAAGGGCTGGTGCAGGTATTTACCTCCTTTCATCGCAGCTTTTTTACAGGAGTGATGGCTCAGGCTTTGCGAATTGCGGGCCAGGGTACGTCGGTTTTGGTGGTGCAGTTTCTCAAAGGGGGCATTGGGCAGGGGTACGATCGCCCCGTCAAGCTCAGTCAAAGTCTGGATTGGATTCGTTGTGACATTCCCCGGTGTATTGACACTCCTGAGTTAGATGAATCAGAGGTGCGATCGCTGCTGCAATTGTGGCAATACACGCAGGATGTCGTGTGTCAGGGCAAATACGATCTGGTTGTGTTGGATGAGTTGAGTCTGGCGATCAATTTTGGGCTGATTCCTCAAGCAGAAGTGCTGGAATTTCTCAAGCGTCGCCCTCGGCAAATTGACATTATTCTGACGGGCCCTGAGATGCCCCAGGCGATTTTAGATGTAGCGGATCAAATTACTGAACTTCGTCGCAGCCACCAGCCATAGGCAAACACTATGATCAAAAACGATACCTGGATTACTCAAATGGCGCAGAAGGGGATGATTGCTCCTTTTGAGCCGCAGCTTGTTCGGCATGTGGAGGGTCTGCCTGTGATCTCCTATGGGTTGAGCAGCTATGGATACGATTTGCGTCTGTCTGCGTCTGAGTTTCGCATTTTTCGTCACATTCCGGGCACGGTGGTCGATCCCAAACATTTCAATCCGGCAAACTTGGAACCTGCTCAACTGCATGAAGATGAGAATGGCCGCTACTTTGTGTTGCCTGCTCATTCCTATGGGTTGGGTGTGGCTCTAGAGCGGCTAGAAGTTCCCGAAAATATGACGGTGATCTGCATTGGTAAATCGACTTATGCGCGGATTGGGTTGATTGCAAATCTAACGCCTGCTGAGGCGGGCTGGCGGGGACATTTGACACTGGAATTCTCGAATTCGTCGAGTGCGGATTGTCGGATTTATGCCAATGAAGGGATTGTACAATTGCTCTTTTTGGAAGGCGCTCCTTGTGCAGTCAGTTACGAAACTCGGCGTGGTAAATATCAAGACCAATCAGAACGTGTCACGCTGGCGAGAGTGTGAGAAAAGATGGTTGAAGCGGATGATTCCAACAAATTTAAACGTGTTGAGTTGTCTGCTTCAACGGTTGGTATTTAACGTTGATTTGATGAGATTTTTCACTGCGTTGTCTAGAGGCTTTTGCCCCCCAACCCCCCAATTCTGGGGGACTTATAGACAGGATTTCTAGTTCAAAGTTCCTCACTTGTGGGAAATTTAGGGAGCTTCCACGAACTTCAAACGTAGCGAAGAATCGTATTGAATTCACGGTTTATTTGCTATTTGATCGCCGTCTCCGCTGATTAAAAAAGTTCCGCAAAAAGTCTCGTAGTCTGGAATTTTGTTTGAGCGTTTGAGACTGAAAATCTGTGGCAACTTTGGATAGGATTTCTGACAGCGTGGAAGAAGGAAAGGGGAGAGCAGCGATCGCTCCCACCTTCAATTTATTCTGCATGGCGAAGGCGATCGCTCCTATCAACTCACTTGCCTCAGTGCCAACAATGTGCGCTCCTAAAATTGAGCCATTTCGACGCACGATTAATTTGTAAAATCCCGTCAGTTCTCCTCGAATTTGCGCCTTTTCTAGAGTTTTGAAAGGTTGCCTTAAAACAAAAATGTCTTTGCCGTATTCGTGAACTGCTTGAGGTTCTGTTAAACCGATCCAGGCAATTTCTGGACTTGATAAAATAACTCTGGGAATGTGACGGTTTAGCTTGTAGATTGGAAAAAATAGCGCATTTTTAACGGCAATATCTGCTTGGTGTTGAGTGTTGCACCAATAAATGCGGGAATTCGTCGTCTGTTGTTTTGCATTAGTTTGAATGGGCGATCGTACTCCCGTTGCTTCCAAATTCAATCCCTCTAAATTGGGTTCTGTCTTGGTTGCTAACAGAATTTCATCAGTCTCGATCGCTACATCTCCCGCCTGTACCCATTTCTTATTTTGAATCTGTCTCACCTGCGTTACTTGGGTGGTCAAAACTCGAACGCCTTCTGCTTCTAGCTGTGCCTGAATGAGAAACGCCGCTTCTCGATCGACTTCTGCCAAAAATTGAGTTGTGATCAACGTAACTTGAGCGCCTAGCCGAGTGAAAATTTGCGCGAACTCAATCGCGATCGCATCGTCACCAATAATGGTTAAGGTAGCAGGTAAGGACTGAAAGGCGGTTTTTTCGGTGAGGTAATGAGTTGACTTCAAACCTTCGATCGTGGGCGTTCTTAGCATTCCCGTTGTGATTAGAAAAGCTCGCGATCGTAGCAGTCGTCCATTCACCAAAAAACCAGCCTGTGGCTTACGTACAAATTCACCTGACGCAGGGATTACCTCAATTCCTAAAGAGGCTAAAACCGCAGGAGAGTTGGCTTCTTGAAAGTCAGTTGCGATCGTATCTGCCCACTTTTTAACCTTTGTCCAATTGAGTGTATTGGAATCAATCGTCTGTTGATAAAAGCTCAGTTGATTGATCCGCGCAATCTGTTGAGAAATCCGCCCGACTTCTCGAAAGCAATCGACCGTTTTTTCTGTATTCATCGCTTGATCAATTAAGGCAACTCTTGCTTTTAATCGAGCAGCCGAAATCGCGGCATGAATTCCAACCGCCGTGTTACCAATGACGACCAAATCATACTCAACTGCCATATTAAAAGTTACAACAAAAATCACAAAACGTTGGTTAATCCTTCGAGCAAGCGGTTATTTTCTGACTCAGAACGCACAGCAACTCTAAAGTAGCGATCGCCCAACTCATCAAAACTCAAACAATCTCGAATTAAAATCTTGTGATCTGCTAATAATTGCTTTTGAATTTCAACACTCGATCGCTCAGTTTTTACCAAAAAAAAGTTAGCAGCACTCGGAAAAGGATGCAATCCCGGTAATTGTTTCAACCCATCAAATAACGCAGGTTTAGCAGATTCTAACCAATCCCAGGTTTGTTGCTGAAATTCGGTGTCTTTTAGCATGGCGATCGCGGCCACAGAAGCCAAAACATTCACTGACCAGGGATCACGCCGCTGTTGCCATTGACTCAATCGATCGGGATGAGCGATCGCATAGCCCAATCGCAATCCTGGCAGACTATAAAACTTGGTGAGCGATCGTAAAATCACTAAATTGGGATAATTCTCAACTTCATCAATCAAACTTTGTTGACAATCGGGCGTTAAGAAATCCATAAAAGCCTCATCCACCACCACGAGCGAAAACGCTTTGAGATAAGGCAGAATGGACGCTTTTGCAAATAGCTGACCCGTTGGATTGTGGGGATTATTTAACAGCAACCCAGACTTTTGGGCATCCAGTGGAAGTGTCGTTAAACCATTCTGAACCATTAAGGAATAGCGATCGACCCGTGCCCCAAACGCCTTCAATGCTCGAAAATAATCGCTGAATCCAGGAATCAAAACCCAGGTCGTGTCTAACGCTGCCAAATCCCAAGCGGCCCATGTCAGCAACTCAGCCGCCCCGTTTCCAGGCAAGATCCAGTCCGGTGAAATCTGGTGAAAATCGCTCAATGCCGATCGCAACTCCCCATACGCGGGATCAGGATACGCTTTCAGCAAACCTAAATTATTTTGAATGGACTCGATCGCCGATCGGGGCGGCCCCAACGGACTGATACTGGCAGAAAAATCAAGAATTGCAGAGGGAGAACAGCCAACCAGCGCCGCTGCCCAAGCTAAATTCCCCCCATGCACTGGACGTTTCAAAATTTTCCTGCTTAAAAAGGTCGTAATGTCTAGCCAGCCTAGTCGTCAGAAGGAGCAACCTTCTCCTTAAACAGCTTCCCTGCCGAAAATGCAGGAACTTTGGTCGCCGGAATTTCCATCTTATCGCCTGTTTTGGGGTTGCGCCCCTCACGAGCTTTGCGCTCACGCGACTCAAACGAGCCAAAACCAACCAGCGTCACTTTGTCACCCGAAGAAACTGCCTCGACGATCGTTTCGATCGCAGCAGTCAACACTGCATCTGCTTGTTTCTTGGTGACACTAGCCTTCTCAGCGACTGCATCCACGAGTTCGCCCTTATTCATATCGTTTCCCTCAGAGTTTGTTGAGTGGGTTTGAAGCGTTCCTTTAGTCTCAAAGTGAGACCGAAAGTTGAATCCTCAAGGTGGTCGGTTCAAAATGGCTGAAACTCCCAGAACCTCGATTTTTCAATGACCCATTCTATAGGCTGTTCTCTCAATCTGGAGCGTGAAAAGCTTTAAGTTATATGGATTACAGCACTTTTCTGCTCATTTTTGGTATTTTGATAAGCATTTATACCCAAAACTCCGTCCCAACTGCTAAGAAATGTAAGGCACTGACCCGACTACACTGGCTTTGAGTTGGATCAAGGGACGATCGACCAGAGGAAGCGATCGCCAAACTTCGTCTCATTTGAGAAAGCTGGTCATGAGAGACGATGGCGAAAATGCACCCTTCACCAGACCGTCCAATGACTCTACTTTGGGATCACTCGTGATCCCTAGCGAGAAGGCAATTTCTCCCAAGCTTGAATTACGGACTGTAATGCTTTAGGGAGGTTTTTGACCTCCAAATCGATGTACTGAACGGTACTGCCCACCCCTTGCAAGGTCGTAGTGGGATAGTCGGCAAACGCTGCACTACTCAAATATCTCAAGTCATTCAAATTGCGAAAGCGCTGCGTTTGCAGAATTTGCTGAAATTGCTCCATTTGTTGTGGAGACAATCGCCCCAGCACAACTGGGCGAGAACGAATATTGGGAGCGGTGATCAATTGGGTGATCACGCCATCATTCGTTAAGGTCACTTGAGTCACCTTGCCTGTGAGATCGCCGCTGACGATCGACCGAAAAACCACGTTAGTTTCGATCTCAGGCTTATTTTGTTCTGGAATAAAGGAAGGCACCAGTCCACCTTGGCTGCGACTTGCAGTTGGGTTTTGAGCAATCCGGTTTGCCGATTCGTCTAAGTGATACACCCAACTGCGATCTCTTCGAGTTACCCGCAAGGGGTCGCTTTGAGTTACCCGCAAGGGGTCGCTTCGAGTTGCCCGCAAGGGATCGCTGCCCGTCACAATCACTTGCCACCCAGATAGCGCAATTTGAGTGCAGGCTTGTTCTGGTTTATAGACTCCTAGACAGCCATCCCAGGTCGCTGATTTGACTTCTGCAATCTGCAAGCGACTGATGGAAATTCTCACTTGTCTAGCAACCGTTTTTAGCAAACGTTGAGCGACATCGGCAGGCAAAGTCACCACATTGTTGGGCTGAGGTTCCAATCGGGTCGCCTGAGCAGTGTCATCTGTGCGATAAAACCAATTTTGCTGACCATTGGTGACTTCAACTCGCCAACCCTGGACAGTTCCCCTCAAACAGCCCTCAGCCGCACCTCCTAACCCCAAACAGCTATCTGACCAGGTTTGCTGGCTAAAGCTCACAATTTTGACATCCCGCAACGGAATATTGAGCCGTTGAGACAAATCCTGGCGTACCCTTTGTTCAACGGATGAGGGCAAGGCAGACGATCGGGTCACTCTTAATTTTGAAGACACAGTGCTTTGTGACGGCGGTGAGGACAGTCCGGCTTGCTGTGATTTGGCACCTGTGAGTAGAATCAATCCGGTGAGCACAGCGATGGTGATTTGATGCGCTTTGAAGTTTTTTGGTGTGATGTTTGTCATTTTCAGGAGTGGAGGCGTTGTAAAGGATGGTTCTAACTTAGTGAGTTGACTCACACCTGACGATCGCCGTTTCTGAATTCGTTACATCAATTCTTGCTTTGCCCAATCAAAAAGGGTGCGTTTATTGGGTTGAAAAACCTTGAACGTCCGATCTCTCGCGACGTTGAGGGCAATTCATCCCCAATTCATCCCCTAAGTTAACGTGAAGTCGATGAAATCTTTCACTGCGGTTATGGATCTAGGCAGCCCCCTAAATCCCCCACAAGTGAGGGACTTTGAACTGAAATTCTTGGCTTAAGTCCCCCAGTTTTGGGGGGTTGGGGGGCAGAAGCACTGAATAACGAAGCGAAAAGATCCCATCGACTTCACCTTGAGTTAGCAACGCCGATTTGATCTGCCATCCTTCGCTTCGAGCGCCCTCTTAGACCCAATCCACCGCAAACTTACGCTCTAGCAGTCCCAGACCCAACTCGTCCGATGAGATTGCCTTCACTTCAAACAGGGCCACCATATCCTTCATATTGGGATTGCCTCGACTTGCGCCCGTCAGTCCCTTGGCTACGACCAGCCCACAATAGCCTTTGGTCTTCTTGCAGCGCTGCTCCCACTTTTTACGCGCCTGAATATGGGTGGGATCGTCTTCTTCAAATTCGCCAAATAAATGAAGTTCGCCGTTGGCGGTTTGCAGCAGTCCCAAATCATAGTGATCGCCCACAAACGGATCGGCACCAGGATTAAAGCAAATACCGCGAATGCCGCCTGCCTCCTTAATTTCATCTACCATTGCCTTCGCTTTGGGTCGAGAAGTCTGGATTAAAATCACGGGCAACCCTTCTCCCGATTCTGTCGGTTCGCCGCCCTGGTGATGATCGACGTGCGATCGCATTCGCTCCACCATTTCCCACGGCATCACGCCCAGACTCAAGAAAGAATGCTCTGGCACCAAGTCGTCCCGAATCACCGGAAAGAACGGCTCCTCTTCCTCGTCGTCTACCATTGCAAACAGTTCATTTGCCAGATCGGGCATCGTCGAAACCTTGACCGACACGGCTGATGTGTTTGCTTCGCTCCCTTCAGGAATGGGAATTTTGTACTTACTGCTGACAGCCGGAAAAGCATCGCCCTCAAATTTGCGCCGATGTTGCCGCATAAATCGATGCAGCGCTTCTAGAATGACCAGCAGTGATAGGGCTTCTTCGTCGTAGAGAAACGATCGAATCCCTTCTAACGGATGGAGCGTCCCAAAAACAGGCATAATTTCTGAGTCTGGATCGACGACTTCTAGCGGGTCTTCGTCTTCGTCTTCGCCCGATTCAAAGGTGAGAAACAGGCAGTCTTGACCCAGAAAAGCTTCTTCCATCTGTTCGAGCGATTCGTTAGCCAACACGCGCTGCCGGAATTGTTTCAGCGAATCGAGCGATCGATACAGCAAAATCCCATATTCCATCCCCAGCATCCCCATCACCGAGGCATAGAGGCTGTGCAGATCCCACTGATTTAACTCGATTTCTAAAATTTGATGATCGCCCAACACTTCCCAGGGGGCATCTTGCCAAAGTCCTTCTGCCTTCTCGATTAACTGATCGGCAAACTGAGGTGGCAACTGAGGCGGACGAGTATCCGTCGCATCCTGAAATCCGCGAAAGATCTCATCAATCAGCGGCAACTCAGGCACATAGTCCAGAGTAATCTCTAAATCTTGCAGCACGCCTCTCAGGTAAAACTGGGTTTCTCGATCGCGCACCACGATCTTTTGAGGACGAGCAGGCTTTCCTGGATTGTGGGGATGCTCCATCGCTCGTAACAAAGTGCGAACGATCGCTTCATGCCCCGTCTCATCCGGCACTACATCCATTGCTCTGACAACCCCTTGTGACCCATCGACCCAAAGAATACAGTCGCCATCGGGATGGGCATTTGTCGGGTCTATCGTCGGACTGCTGGCGATCGACAACCCTGTAGAGAGTGGCCGACGATCGCCCTCCCAGACACTAGGAACCTGCGGTAGTTGCAGCAGCCGACGACGAGTAGCACGATTGAGACCAGTCATAACCAAGTCAATTAACGGAGGGACGATGCAAGGCTCTCGGACAGCAGACTTTATCTTAGACGCTAATCTACTTCCTCACCGACATTCTGAAACGTCGTACAAAAGCCTTCTATCAGCATAGTCAGTTCGGTAAGATTGTGACTCAGAAATCTGTTTTACTCAAATAATCGATAAACTAGATCAGTCAGCAAAAGATCTTAGGAGTCAGACGGCCATGACACAGGCAACTCAGTCCCAAAAGCGTGGAATTCTCATGAGTGATGCGGCCCTCAAGCATGTGATGGCGCTGCGAGAAAAGCAAGGGCAGGATCTTTGCTTGCGGGTGGGGGTCAGAGGCGGCGGCTGTTCTGGCATGTCCTACACGATGAATTTTGAAGATCCCAGCAATATTCGATCGGATGATGAGGTCTACGATTACGACGGCTTTAAGGTGGTCTGTGATCCCAAAAGTATGCTCTATCTCTATGGGTTGCTGTTGGACTATAGTGATGCTTTGATTGGCGGCGGCTTTCAGTTTACAAACCCCAATGCGGATCAGACCTGTGGCTGTGGCAAATCGTTTTCGGCATAGGGTTTCGGCGTTAGTTTCAGACTGCCATTGCGATCGTTTAATTTTTAGACCTTTAGCTCAATCATGACTCAAACTATTGAAACCATCTTTGATGAAGCCCTGGAACGCTACAAGGAAGGCGAATCCCCAGAGGAGTTGATTCCTGTTTTTAAGGAAATCTGCGATCGCTCTGGTAAAACTAGCGCTGCCTGGACTTGTCTTTCATGGTTATATCTCTTGACTGGCAAGCATTCTTTGGCCTTTACGACTGCCCAAAAAGCAGTAAAGCTCAATCCTCAAGATCCGCAAGCACGAATCAATCTAGTGCTGGCCATGCTCGACTTAAACAAGAAGGGGGTCAGAACCCATGTCGAAGTGGCTCAACAGTTGACGATGGCGATTCCAGAATTGCGCGAAGAGGTCGAGAAAAATATCGAAGATGGGCTAACTCGTAAGCCAGGTTGGGTCAGTATGGAGCGAGTTAAGGCCTGGCTGGCTGAGTAAGTTTTGAATCAAAGTCCAAGTTGAGCTGGAGTTAGTGTTTTTGAACCTGGCTCCATTTTTTTATGGATTAGTTCTGTAAACTAACGTGAAGTTGATCATAAATCTCGCTGCGTTGCTTAAGGCTTCTGCCCTCCCAAGCTGGCAATTTTGGGGGACTTTAAGAGAATTTGGACTTGCCGCTAGAATAAACGGCTGATTAAATCGAAGCTAGAGGATGCTGGTTATAAAACTACATTAAAACGGCTGAAATACTTGCAACGCGGTAAAGATTTTGACGACTGAAATACATTACTCGAAATAATATCACAACTAACTTAATGATGCTTTCAGAAATAGAATGGTAAGATTCAACTAACAAGACAAAGAGTAGTCTTTACACCATTTCACAGTTATTAAAAGGCGCGATTTTTGAATGCTTGATGATCAGAAGGCACTCAACGATCGCTTCAGTGACTAACTGCAAAAACTCATAACGACTCGATCGACTCGATCATCACTTTTGGTTGTGAAGGGGTGTGAAAGCTTCTTGTGCAAATCCACTGATTCGTTTAGGAATAATTTAGCCATGTTGTATGAATTCGTAGGCGTTAAACCGGGCACACGGAATCACAGAGGTTGCTTTGTTCAACAAGCTTCGGGGTATCAGCTAAGAGAGATAGATCAGGCAGGGTGGGCGATCATCTGTGTGAGTGATGCGGTCTGTCACTATGTCGATCCAGAAAATCTGCAACGATCGCACCACAAAGGATTACCTAAATTTGAGGAACTGTAAATTCTGATTTGCAATGTTGATTCGATCGTTGATAAGGCTGTCCTGAATCCCAGAGGCAGCCCTATTTTTTGATAAAGTGTTTTGATAAGGTATAAAGTGTAGATCAATTCTTACCGATGCGTTTAACAACTTTAGGTTAATAACCTTATATGAAAGAGCAGTTTTTGAAGTGGCTTAACTTCATTTTGATGCTGGATTTATTTCTGGTGCTTTTTAGCTTCTTTTGGCTGGCGGCGGCTGTGATTGGTCGAGGGGCTAAAATTCCGCTGGGGTTAGATCTTTGGTACAAACTTTGGGAGCCTGTTTTTACGCCCGCGATCGGCGTTCTCATGGCAGGTGCGCTGATCAGTGGTGCGGCAAGTTGGCTGACAAAACGGCTCAGTCAGTAGGATTGAGAAGATGGCAACGGACTTGAGAGCAGATGGATCTTCAAATCCACTGATGTCCGCCGCCACTTTTTTATCGAGTCCAATCGCTTTGAGTTATCCGCGATCGCGCCTCAAAATGCTCATCACTTCTCCTGGTTTAGGGGCGGGTAATAGGGGACTCCAATCATTCACTTCGGCAAACCCAAGGCTGTATAGCGTGTGAATCGTTTCGGTAACCCCTGCTGGGAAACCAATGATCAAAATTTTCAGCTTTTCGTAGTCGGTGGGCGGCTCGTCGTCAGACAGAAAATCGCGCAGATTGTCAGACATTTGGGGGTTCTCCTAAATTTTGGGATGCAGGAAGGCCCAAAAACCTAGCCATCCCACAAGCAGGACAAAGCAGGATGACTAGGAGGAATGCTATGATTCTCCATTAGCCTCCACGCTGGGTCTCAGTCAGCTTGGGGGTCAGCCGTTCATTGCTGGGTCTCAGTCAGCTTTGAGCGGCGACGGCTAGAATTTATTTTTGGGTATCCGATTGCCGAACACTTCACGCAAGGCAACTTAACCAGAGAGCGTACAAGAATTTCTCTGTAAAAGTCAAGTACTTTTTGCAGTGATTGAGGCGGCGGTGACTTCGCTCTGTTTTGGCCAATCCTTTGTCAATTAATAGTCTGAGCCAATTTAGTGATCAATGAATTAATCTCATCACCTCGATCGCAACCTCTGGAAAAGATAATGGATGAATGGTTCCACTGGTCAGCGTGACTTCAGATTGATAATCCCCATTGACAGGATTGCGATAGACAATCAACGCCATCGTTCTGAGATTAATCACCCAGTATTCACAAATCCCCGCCGCTGCATAGGTTCTACGCTTGGTGTCTGTATCTTTCTCTAAGCTAGAGTTTGCATATTCAATTACCCAGAAAATGTTCTCTGGATAGGGATGATGCTCGGTTTTATAAAGTTGCTCTAGAGGTTGAACGATCGCTAAATCTGGCTCAGGCTCAGAACAATTAGGCAACGTGATTGGGTGCCCTACACGCACGATCGCTCGTTCCCCTAGTAGCCTTTGCAAATACCTTGATGAACTGTCGCTCAAGCCAGCGTGGGGAACTCCTTCGGGGGACATCTCTATCAATTCTCCATTCAATAATTCAATAGGCTGATCATCAAATATGCCAGCCTCGATCGCCTGGTGATAGCGATCGATTGTCCATTTATAAGTTGCGATGGTCATTGGCAATTCTCCAGGACTTGTTGAGTAAAGGAGCCACTCAAAACTTTATTTTAGAATGGCTTCTAGTGCTGGCTTGAGGGTTGGATATTGATATTCAAATCCGCTGGATAGGGTTCGTTTGGGCAAGACTTCCTGACCTTCTAGCACCACTTTTGCGCCGTCTCCTAACATCGCCTCTAATGCAAAACCAGGGACAGGCAGCCAGGAAGGACGATTCATCACTTCACCGATCGTATTCGTCAGGTCAACCATACGGACGGGATTGGGAGCCGTTGCGTTAAAAGTGCCTTCCATGTCCGATCGCGTCAGTGCCCGCACAATCAAACTCACTACATCGTCTCGGTGAATCCACGAAAACCACTGCTTACCACTGCCGATCGGGCCACCCGCAAACAACTTAAAGGCTGGTAACATCTTACCCAACGCGCCTCCATCTCCCAACACAACGCCCAATCGCAGAATGACCAATCGAGTTCCAATTTCCTTAACCTTGCTGGCTTCGGCTTCCCAGATTTGGCAGATCTCCGCTAAGAAATCGTCTCCCGCAGAACTTGTTTCGTCAAAGGTGGCCGTTTCACTGGTGCCGTAGAAGCCGATCGCTGATGCATTCACCAAGACAGAAGGCTTGTGATCGACTTTGGCAATGGCTTCGACGATCTTTTGGGTAGTGATTTTGCGACTGTCGATCAGCGCTTGTTTGCGTTCGGGTGTCCAGCGGGATTCGGCGATCGCTTCTCCTGCCAGATTAACTACACCATCGCAGCCGTAAAAGACATTTTGCCAATCGCCTGCCTCAATTGGTTTGTAGGCAACGATTTCGAGATTCGACGACTGAGGAAAAGCAGCCTTAGCAGGATTGCGCGTCAACACAACGACCTGATGCCCTTCAGCCAAAAGCCGCTCTACCAAACGACTGCCCACAAATCCCGTTGCCCCTGTAATTGCGACTTTCATTGAGTATCTCCGCGTGCTCTAAAGTTTTTTTAGAAAATTAAATAGAGAAAGGAATTCTGAGAACCCATCCACAAAACTTAGAATTCAGTATACAAGCGTCCTCTACTCAACTGTCCTGACTTACTAGAGAACTGCTGCAACTTGATCAAAACAGAAGATTAACAGAAGATCAAAAAAAGCCCAAAATAAAAGAGGCACAAACCTTTCAGCCTGTACCTCTGCGTGAATCCTAAATAGGAGCAGAATTGAATGATGATTGAAGCACTACTTGAGGTAGCTGGCTTCTGCTTCTAGCAGTCGAAGAAGGTTGGTGTCACCGCTGGCTCTGGCAGCTTCGATGCGGCGTTGCAGGTTTTTCTGAAGGTTTTCACGGTGGACGCTGGCAGTTTGCGCGGCGTTTTGATTACGATTTCTGTTCATGTTAAACGTTCCTAGAGTGTCACCTGTTAGCTTTCGCTTACTCTAATGGTAGCAGCTAGTAGAATAATCCGTAGCTTATGCTACCAAAGTTAACATTAAAAACATAAATGTTACTGAACCTACTGATAAATGATCCTGACCCTTCTAACTGATTTTGGACTGAGTGATGCGTATGTAGCGGTGATGAAAGGGACGATCGCTCGCGTCAATCCTCATCTACAAGTGATCGATATTACCCATCAGATTCCGCCTCAATCTGTAGCGATGGCGCGATTTCAACTCATGAATGCCTATCCTTACTTCCCTGATGGAACGGTGCATGTAGCTGTCGTTGATCCGGGGGTGGGCAGTGCGAGACGAGCGATCGCCGTTCAGCTTGAGTCTGGTTTTTTGGTCAGTCCTGACAATGGGTTGGTGAGTGGCGTGTTGAGCCAGTGGAAAGCGATCTCTTCGAGTTACCCGCAAGGGGTCGCCGCCGTTGAGTTGACAAATCCCAATTATTGGCGCGTTTTGGCTCCGAGTCAGACTTTTCACGGACGCGATATTTTTGCCCCGGTTGGCGCATATTTGGCGAGTGGCGTACCGTTGAGGGAATTGGGACGAGCGATCGAGTTGGATACGATCGTGCAGTTTCCCATTGCTAATCCCATTCGGACAGATCACACAATTGAAGGATCGATTCAAGCGATCGACCATTTTGGCAATCTGATTACGAATATTCCGGGGACAGAAGTGGAGGGAAGGGACTGGAGCGTGACGATCGCTCACATAACTTATCCAAGCAAAACGACCTATGCAGACAGTGAACCTGGAGAAGTTTTGGCATTAATTGGCAGTCACAACTGGATCGAAATCGCCACCAACCAAGGAAATGCTCAAAGGCAACTGGGACTGAACTGGGGCGACCCCTTGCGGGTAACTCGAAGCGACCCCTTGCGGGTAACTCGAAGCGACCCCTTGCGGGTAACTTGAAGAGATCGTATTTCAGTGCAAATTCAGTAATAATGCTTTGTTAACGCGAATTCGACGGAATCTTTCGCTGCGGTCGTCAATTTGGGCAGCCCCCTAAATTCCCCACAAGTGAGGGACTTTGATTTGAAAATCTTGCTCTAAAGCTTCCCAGAATTGGGGGGTTGGGGGGCAGAAGACGTGAACAACGAAGCAAAAAAACTTTATCGAATTCGCGTTTTGTTAATATCGTCCGATGAAGTTGCAATTAGATCTATACAAGACTATGAAGCCAGAATTGTGGATACCGATCGTATCAGGGCTAATTACAGTATTGGCTTCTTTCTTTGTCGCCCTCTATCAAGCACGGACAGAATTCCGTAAGCTAAGTAGACAATTAGAGCAGAAATATACAACTTCTTTGTTTGACAAACGACTAGAAGGATATCCTATTCTCTTTAAAGCCTTGAATGATCTAAACAATGTGATTGAGTATGGCGCTCCAAACAATCAACAGCTAATTGAATTTCAGAAGCAGTATGACAGTTGGCTTTCTGATCATGCAATTTTTCTAACGCGATCAACCGCCAAAATCGTCTGGGGTTATCATCATTACTTGATCGATTTGCTGGAGCAGCATCGGGACAGTTCTTTACCTCAAGAGCGATGGGCTGAGATTAGAAATGTGCAGATTGTGATTGGTAAGTTTTTGCGAGCAGAGATTGGGGTGTTTGACACGATCGCAGCAGGCAGCCCCGAACTCGACAAGCCTTACGTCAAAGCAATTATCGACAAGTTGCATCAAAGCTCAAAGAAAACTCGCAGTCGATTTGGTTATTGAGGAGTCACCTTCGCGCCGACTCCTTGCGGGTAACTCGAAGCGACCCCTTGCGGGTAACTCGAAGAGATCGACTTAACCAACGGTTCAAACACAGGCAATAAATCAGCTCGGCTGACGACTAATGTAGGAAACGATCGCTGCCGATAATTTTGTCCCACGGTTAATGGAAAAATAGGTTCAGATTCTAAAGGGTGCCAGATTGCGCCTGCGGCCTGAACGATCGCCCAAACTGCCGCAATATCCCAAATTTTTGGAGTGGCTTCGACTCCGCCCAACGTTGCTCCCGCTGCTACGGTCAGCAGATTATAGGTTGCTACACCCAACATGCGAATTTTGGCAGGAAAGGGCTGTTTGAGAACCGAAACACTTCGAGCGCACAGGTTAAAGAAATGGTTGCTAGTTAAAGCATCTTGACTGGCGTGAATCGGTTTGCCGTTGAGAAACGCGCCCGTTAGCATTTCTAACCCAGAGTCACCCTGCCAAAAGCCATGAAAGGACTGTCTCAACGGCGGAAAATGCACATAGCCAAAGACGGGAATGCCTTGGTAAAGCAGTCCGATCGACACTCCCCAAAGCGGCAATCCTCTGGCAAAATTGGTCGTGCTATCGAGTGGATCGATCACCCAGCACCAGTCTGTATGCGGGAAAACATGCTCCACTTCTTCGCTCAAAACGCCGTGAGTGGGGAAGGTGTGAGCGATCGCATCCCGCAAGACCTGATCCGCCCATTGGTCTGACTGGGTTACCAAACTTCCGTCCGACTTTTCAGACGCTTGCACCTGCCCGAAATCTTTGAGAAGCTGTGTCCCGACTTGATGAGTCGTTGTTTCAGCAAAGTTGAGAATTTGTGTCCAGTCCATGAAGGCGAGGGATGAAGGATGAGGGATGAGGGATGAGGGATGAGGCTATGACGATGGGAGCTAACCAAGTCCTGTTCCCTCTATCTTTTGGATAGGGTGAAGGTGAGGGCATGGAATCATTTAACGAAAGATTGGGTAATCAAGGAGTAATACCAGTTTTCTAAATCAGCGCTAACACCTTAGACATTATTGCCTTCTGCTAAAGGTAGCTTCTGTGAATTTAATTATCTCCATCAAACGTTGTAAAACACAATTTTTCTATCTACAAAACTATATTGAAAGAGGTTAGAAAGTTGTTTTATGTAGAGTAACTTACTATTACAAAGTCATTTACATCTTAAATAGAAAATTAGACGCTGTATTTCTATCAATCTATCTTTAGGAGGTGTGTTGATCTCTCTCAAGCTTTAACAATCAAACGTAATGCGAAGAGGTTCATTTATATGGCGCGATCGTTGACACTCTGGTTTGTTTGGCTTGGCTTTATTATTTATTTGCTGTTTTTTGCGCCGCCCCTTCAATCTGATACGCTTCAACCCCTTCGATCGCTACTATCTGGACAGTTTCCTTCTATCAATCCAGTGATTGTGTCACTGTTTAGTTTGGTAGGTATTTGGCTATTGATTTATAGTTGTTTGATTTTTGCAGACGGGAGAATGCAGTCTTTACCCGCGTGGGCGTTTATGCTGGCAACGATCGCGACCGGGGTGTTTGCGCTCATTCCATACCTCGCCCTGCGTCAGCCCAATCAATCGTTTTCAGGTAAAAAAGATCCCTGGATTGCTGTACTCGATTCGCAGACGACTGGCGTAGTGTTGACCATCAGCACAGTTATCTTGGTTCTTTACGCAGTTTTGTGGGGCGATTGGACTGGCTTTATACAAGAGTTTACAACCAACCGATTTGTACATGGAATGAGCTTGGCGTTTTGTCTGTTTTGTGGGCTATTTCCTTATCCAACTCTGTTAGAGAATGATATGGTGCGACGCGGACTGACCCCCAAATCTCAACTATTTCATATAGCAGCGTGGGTTCCCTTGTTTGGCCCGCTCGCCTATTTATGTTTGCGTCCTTCACTGTTAGCGTTTCGGTTTAACAATCCGTGAACAACCGAATAGAGATTTAATAGAATTGTTGTGAAATAAGAATGCAATAAGCTGATCTTTTATTACCACAGATTCTCTACTCTTCCTAGCTACGGCTTCTTCCCTCTTACTAGTTCTTTAAATTAACGTGAATTCGACAAAGGTTTTCCGCTTCGTTACTCAACGCTTCTGCCCCCCAACCCCCCAATTCTGGGGGACTTTCGGGCAAGATTTCTCGTTCAAAGTCCCCCAGAATTGGGGGATTTAGGGGGCTGCCTGGATCTATAACCGCAGCGAAAGATTCCATCGAATTCACGTTAAATTAGTGCTACGGAAGTTGTGCAGACTCTAGACCTGAGACCTAAGAGTTTAGGCAGAAAACCTAGCATCCAAAGTCTCTTGTCCAAAGTCTCTTGTCCAAAGTCCCCTGAAGGAAAAAAACGGCTATAAGCAGGGATGCAGGCTAGTCTAGTTCGTGGTGGAGGACGGCGGCGATCGCTTTACGAGAACTGCTGCGGAATTCTTGCACGTTGACTTGTCGAAGGAGCGTCACGGCTAAAAGCATCCCCAACGCTTCGCAAGCAAACACGACGCTAAAGGCTGGAAACGGCTGCTGGAAGAGTTTTCGTCCTAAATCGAGGAGTGCGCCTCCGGTGACGGTGGCCGATGCTTGCGACAGGGCTTGCGCCAAACCCCACGCTCCGACAAAGGTTCCGGCGGTCTCGGTGGCGGTCAAGTCCAACATTAGGCTGACGGCGCTATTGGTCAACACCCCAGACGATAACCCAAACAAAATTACCGCACTTTTGAGCAACGTCTGAGTTTGCGTCAAGCCAGAAATGATGATCAAAACGAAACAAGCTGCCGTGAGACAACATCCCAATTGAGCCGTCCGCTGTTTGCCCAGACGAGGCACGATTAGAAATCCCGTCACGCCCATGCCCGCTAGAATGCCATAGCCCCAATATTTGTTGAGTCCAGCGCTCTCGGCGATCGTCATCCCAAAGACTTCTCGCGCATAGGGTTCTAAGACAGGCTGTTGCAGAAATAAGCTAATCGTCATCACTAACAGGAAGCCAAAGAAGATTCCAGTTTGACGGCTGGCAGTCAACACTTTGATCGCAGTTCCCAACGTGATTTGATCTTCACGCTCAACCAATTGAGAACGCGAAGCGTAACGCGAATACTTTTTCTCAATCCCAAAGGTGGCCACGATCGCTAAACAAAAAACCGAAACCGGAAACACTAAAAATAATCGATTGATTACAGGTTGCAATGTTTCTGGAGTTAAGCCTGTGAGCATTCTTTGACCGACGATCGCGCCTACAACAATCCCCACCATCAACATTGACCAGATTACGCCAACGATCTTCGATCGATCTTCTTCATCCGAAATATCCACCAACAGCGCTGTGAATGGAGTCGAACTCGCGCTGATACACAGTCCATACAATGCGAACATGAGCGCTAACAACATCGCCCAAAGCGTACTGGTCGTTGTCCATCCGTCGGTGATACTGGCACCCAATCTCCAGACAACTTGGATGGCTAACAGGAGACAGACGACCTGTAAGGCAATGCCGCTCCAAATGTAGCCCGTGCGGTGATAGCCTCGAATCGGCTTTGCATCGGACATCTGCCCAAACCAGATTCGCGCTGGGGCCACAAACTGATACATGGCGATCGCCCCTGCCGCGATCGTACCGGGCACCTTCAATTCTGAAATCATCACCTGATTGAGAACGCCCAACGTCAACAGGGAGAGCATCCCCAACCCCATCTGAAACAGACCGAGGCGAAACATTGTAAACAAGCCCACTTTTGGGAGTGACTTTTCGGGGGCGGTGAAGTCGATCGGTTGATTAGTATCCATCGTGGTGAGTGTGATTTAGATTTTCTTATTTTTTCTAAGGATAAGGGCAAGCGAGAGCGCTTTGAGCATTCGATCATAAATGGCTCTCTAGAAGGGCGGGTGAATCAGAGGTTCATCGTTACACTAAGAAATGTTAAGCCTTTACCTGTTTTGATTATGCAAACCCTCTCTCTTGGCGCAAACGGTTTGGAACTCGCTCCCCTGGGTATTGGGACGTGGCAATGGGGCGATTCTCTGTTTTGGAGTTATGGCAAAGATTACAGCGAGACAGATGTGCAGAATGCGTTTAAGTCGGCTGTAGACGCGGGAGTGACTTTTTTTGACACGGCAGAAATCTATGGGTTAGGAGAGTCTGAGAAACTGCTGGGACGCTTTATGAAACAAACCAGCCAGCCGATTCAGATTGCGACAAAATATATGCCGCTGCCCTGGCGATTTTCTGCGGATGCCGTCCATGAAGCGGTGACAGAAAGCCTGAAACGCTTGCAGGTTGATCGGGTTGCCCTCTACCAAGTTCACATGCCCTTTGACTTTTTTATGAGCAAGAAAACGCTGATGGAGGCTTTGGCGGATGAAGTGAAGCGGGGAAGAATTGGCGCGATCGGAGTCAGCAACTATTCCGATGATCAGATGCGCGAAGCTCACGGATATCTGGCTGCAAAAGGCGTTCCTCTGGCGGTCAATCAGGTGCGCTATTCGCTGATTACTCGTCAAATTGAGACGAATGGAATTCTCGATACGGCTCGTCAACTCGGTGTGACCATTTTGGCTTATAGTCCCCTGGCTCAAGGCTTGCTCACCGGAAAGTACACGCCCGAAAATGCCGATTCTGTAACGGGTGCCCGCAAGCTAGATACGCGCTTTAGTCGTCAGGGATTAGAGAAACTCGCGCCTGTGACCAACCTTCTACGGCAAATTGGCGAAAAGCACGATCGCACTCCCGCTCAAGTTTCTCTCAACTGGCTGATCAAACAAGGCAACGTGATTCCGATTCCTGGGGCAAAAAATGCCAATCAAGCGCAACAAAATTCAGGTGCCCTCGGCTGGTCAATCAGTGACGAAGAATTTACACAGTTGGATCTGTTGACGCGCGATCGACGATAGAAGATTTTGGACTCTGGACTGAATGGCATTTTAAGTCTTTGGTCTGGTGTCCAATGTCAAGGTCTTTTGTCTAACGTCTTTCCCTCCTTCACGCTCTCTACACATAAAACTCCCTGAATCGAAAGTCGCAACCGTGAATAGTGACTTCAAAAGGGAACGTACGTAGCGAGAGGAAGCGTCTATGTGTGCGGTTTTGGTCGTTGACGATAGTGCAATGATTCGGTTGATGCTCAAAGAGTATCTGAGCGAGTCGGGATTTGAGGTTGTGGAAGCGATCGATGGTGTCGAAGCGATCGCCCATATTCAATCTCACCGCCCTGATCTGGTGATCACCGATATTGTCATGCCGCGCATGAATGGCTACGAACTGTGTCGCTGGATCAAAAGCGATCCCAAAACCAAAAGCATTCCTGTAATGATGTGTACGACTAAGAATGAGGACTTCGATCGCTACTGGGGGCTAAAACAAGGAGCCGACGCTTACATCTCTAAACCCTATCGCCCGATCGAAATGATGAACGCCGTTCGGTATCTTCTAGAACGCACCCGCTGCAACCTTTAAGGGAATCTTCTAGAAAATTAGCTAGAGTACACTTCTCCTCCTTTCAGTAGATCAACGGAATCACCACAAAGGCATAGACTAAAAGAACTTGACTCCTCCTTTGAGAGGACACTGCACGACTGCAAAAATCTTTAAATGTGCAGGTTCTCCAGGTGCTTAAGCGGCCAGTTTGTCTATCTCATGCCTTTTGTTCATGTACAGCCAGCAATCTGACCCAGCCTCTGACCCCTCACTGACTGAGACATCCTTGAATTCCTCAACTTATTTGAGTGATATGGGCATGGTTTTGCAGATGGCAGACGGGACGATACAAGCCTGCAACGCCACCGCTGAACGGTTGTTAGGCATGACGATCGGACAGATGCAGGGCGTTACGTCGATCGATTACCCCTGGCAAACCATTCACCCAGATGGGTCGCCTTTCCCCGGTGAGACGCACCCCGCTATGATTGCCCTACAAACGGGTCAGCCTTCTACGGCAACGATGGGCTTTCACCGACCAGACTGCGAAATTATGTGGCTCTCGCTCAATTCTCAGCCGCTGTTTCGGGCTGGCGAAGCGACTCCCTATGCGGTAGTGACGACGTTTACCCAACTTCCGGCGATAAACATCGAACACGATCGCTACTTTCGCCAAGCGTCGCTACAAGATTTGTCAAACACGCTAGAAAGTATTACCGATGCGTTCTTTTCGCTCGATCGCGACTGGCGATTCACTTATCTCAACAGCCAAGCTGTACAGGTTCTAAACCGTGGCTTTAACGACCTCATCGGCAGAAATGTCTGGGAAGCGTTTCCTGAAGCGATCGGTAGCTTGTTTGATTATGAGTATCATCGCGCCGTTGCTCAAGAAGTTACGGTTAGCTTTGAAGCGTTTTATCCGCCGCTTGACTGTTGGTTTGCGGTGAGGGCTTACCCGATCGCCTCTGGTCTGGCCGTTTACTTTCAAAACATCACCGACCAAAAAGTTGCCGAAGCGTCCTTGCAAAGACAAAAACAAACGGCCTATCAGCGACTTGCCGAAATTGATGCCATCTATGCCACGGCTCCGATCGGCCTTTGTTTTGTCGATCCCGATTTGCGGTTTGTGCGGATCAACGATCGCCTGGCTGAAATCAATGGCACTCCAGCCGAAGCTCACATCGGTCGCACGCTGCGCGAAATTTTGCCCGAAATGGCAGACAGTCTCGAACCGCTCTATCACCAGGTAATGCAAACAGGAATTCCCTTAGAAAATTTTGAAGCTCGCGGCCCCAATGCATCCCAACCGGGAGTTGAGCGTGATTGGCTGGTGAGTCTCTATCCGCTCAAAGCGATCGACGACACGGTGCTAGGGGTGAATGTCGTGGTTTATGAAATTACCGAAAGTAAACAGGCACAAGCTGCTCTATCTCAAACCAACAGCATTTTACGATCAGTCATTGAGGACAGTTCTGACATTATTTTTGTCAAAGACACTCAGGGTCGCTATGTCGTCGTCAATCCAACCGCTGCTCACTGGTTAAATACGACCGTTGATGCGATGTTAGGGCGCAGTGATTTTGAGTTGTTTCCCTCAGACGTAGCAGAACGGATTTGGCAGATCGATTGCCAAGTCATGCAGACCGGAAAATCTGTCAGCTACGAGGAAGAAGTGCCCAGGCAAAAAAAATTACGATCGCTGCTCTCCTCCAAATATCCGTGGCGCGATGTAGCAGGCAAGGTGATCGGGGTGATTGGCATTTCTCGCGACATCAGCGATCGCAAACAGTCCGAAATTCAACTCCAGCAGCAAGCCGACGAATTGAGTCGAGCTAACCGCATCAAAGACGAATTTTTAGCCGTGTTGTCTCACGAACTGCGATCGCCCCTCAATCCAATTCTCGGCTGGACGAGGCTTCTCCAGAGTCGCAAACTGAGTGACGAAAAAGTGACCGAAGCGCTGTCCGCGATCGAGCGCAACGCTCGAATTCAAACTCAACTAATTGATGATCTGCTCGACATCGCTCGAATTCTGCGCGGAAAATTGACGTTAGCTCACGATCCGGTCGATCTGGGTCAGGTAATTGAGGCGGCGATCGAGACAGTGCATTTGTCAGCCGAGGCAAAGTCAATTCAAATTCAGACTACGATCGCTCCAGAGGTGGGGTTGGTGATTGGAGATGCCAGTCGCTTGCAGCAAGTCGTTTGGAATCTGCTCTCGAATGCGGTCAAGTTTACGCCCTCCGGCGGTCAGGTTCAAGTTAGGCTACAATCCTCCGCCCTCAATGCTCAAGCTGGGAATTCCGTTGCTCAAATTCACGTCACCGATACCGGAAAAGGCATTCATGCAGACTTTCTACCCTGCGTTTTTGAGGCTTTTCGTCAGGCAGACAGCACGATTACAAGACAATACGGCGGACTGGGATTGGGACTCTCGATCGTCAAGCAAATCGTCGAACTCCACGGTGGCACCGTCCGCGCAACTAGCCCCGGAGAAGGCAAAGGAGCCACATTTACAGTACAGTTGCCCATTCATCATCAGACCGTTACAGATACGGCTATGCTGACTCCTGCCGCCCAAACGCTTGACCTCAATGGGGTTCAAGTTTTGATTGTCGATGATGAGCCAGACTCGCGCGAGTTTATCCAATTTGTGTTAGAGCTTCATGGTGCGAAGGTGACGGCTGCCTCCTCTGCCTCTCAAGCGCTGCAAATCTTTTCAACGCTCAACCCCGATCTTCTGGTCAGCGATATTGGAATGCCTCACATGGACGGCTACGCGCTGATCCGCCAACTCCGGCAATCCAACCTGAGAACGCCAGCGATCGCCCTCACTGCCTACGCGGGAGAAGGAAATCGCCAACAAGCGATCGCAGCCGGATTTGATACCCATCTGTCGAAACCGATCGATCCCGAAGAATTTGTCCGATTGATCACGACGCTGCTTTAACGTAGGTTCGATCAACTGCCTCACTACGATTACAAATCCAGTGCCCCCATAAATATAGAACTTTGAATCGGCGCTCTAGCACTCACCACCGAAGCGAAACACTCCATCTCTTCGAGTTCCCCGCAAGGGGTCAAATTCATTTTGGTTTAGAAGAAAAACGATCGCACGAAAAAAGCGAGTCAAGAATCATTCTCAACCCGCCTCATTCATTCAAACGGTGATTAACGTGAATTCGATGAGAGTTTTTTCGCTTCGTTGTTCACGGCTCCTGCCCCCCAACCCCCCAATTTTGGGGGACTTTCAGAGAGGAATTCTGGTTCAAAGTCCCTCACTCGTGGGGGATTTAGGGGGCGTTCCTGAATCTAAAAGCGAAGCGAAGCGTTCATCGAGATGACGTTAATTAGTGAGCAGTCTTGACTCGTTTGATCGGCTTCGGCTTATCAGAACCATTACCGCCACCGTTATTGTGACCGCCGCCACCATTGCGATGACCACCGCCACGAGGCGCATCATCCGCCGCATCACTTCCGGAAGTCATCCAAGAAGGACGGGTTTTGTCATAGACCATTTGTAGAGCCGCCGCCGCGATCGCATGAGGTTCATACTCTTCAGCAAGCTGGGCCACGATCGGCAAGAAGGAAGCCATCCGCTCACCCGCTAGAGCTTCTTTGACTTGCTCTTGCAGTTTTTCTAGTTGACGCGCTTCGATTTCGGCACGAGTCGGGACGTTGCGAATTTCTAAACGCTGACGAACGTGGTTTTCGATGTCACGCAGTTTGCGACGATCAAGGGCATGAACGATCGACAGAGCCGTTCCTTCTTTACCAGCGCGGCCTGTCCGACCAATCCGGTGAACGTAACTCTCAACGCTGTCCGGCAGATCGTAGTTGATCACATGGGTCAGGTCATCGACGTGAAGCCCACGCGCCGCGATATCGGTTGCCACCACCCAACGCACCTGACGCTGACGGAACCGCAACAACAGGCGTTCTCTCTGGGTCTGAGTCAAATCGCCGTGGTATTCATCCACGCTGTGTCCGGCGGCTTGCAGTTGGCTGGTCAATTCTGCCGCAGCGCGACGAGTCCGCACGAAGATGATCGCTGATTCGGGATCTTCGAGTTCGAGAATGGGTTGCAGCGATCGTGCCTTTGTCCACCCGCGAGGAATCGTGTAAGCGACTTGATTGATCCGATTAGGAGCGGCTTTGGGTTGCTCGATCGTCACAGTGATCGGCGATCGCAAAAACTTGGTCACCAATTTGCGAATCGAAGGCTCCATCGTCGCTGAGAAGAATGCGGTCTGACGCTCAGGGGGTGCCTTACTCAGGATTTTTTCGACGTCTTGGATGAAGCCCATGTTGAGCATCTCATCCGCTTCGTCCAGCACCATCCAGCCGAGTTGGTCGAGCTTGAGGTCGCCTCGGCCTAGCAGGTCGATCACTCGTCCCGGTGTGCCGACGACGATTTGAGCGCCTCTTCTTAGTTGAGAAATTTGCTGGTCGATCGACTGTCCGCCGTAAATCGTGACGACCTTAACGCGGCGATCGTCTACAAAGGTTTTAATCGCTTGGCAAACCTGCATGGCCAACTCGCGAGTCGGAGTTAGGATTAACGCTTGCACTGCGGGATTTTTGGCATCAAGCCGCTCCAGAATAGGCAGTGAAAAAGCCGCCGTTTTGCCTGTCCCGGTTTGAGCTTGTCCGACGACATCGCGCCCAGACATCAGATGAGGAATCGCTTGGGCTTGAATGGCAGTTGGAGCGGTAAAGCCAAGTTCTTCTAATTGGCGAATCCGGGTTTCAGAAAGTCCAAGGCTTTGGAAAGAAAGGGTCATTGAATCTCCTAGAGGTGTCAAGGTCAAACGCCAAGACTCGACAGAGGATATCTGACTGAGCAAATGGACTCAAGGGAGTGCTGAAACCCAGTCACGGAATCTCATCAGAACTGCGGGTGCCGGGGCACAATCAATCCTGCTGCGGACAACTGTCGAAAAAGGCGCGTCGGTCGTGTGTGAAAAAAAGTGTGTGAGAAGCGGGGATCGGATTCTAAAAGGTCAGAATCAGTTCATCCGACACTTTTGTGGTAGATATCAAATCGTAGACATCAAATCGCAACTATCGTGACGTAACCAGTGAGTGCTGCATCAGGTCGGCTGCGGTCGCAACTCGCCCATACAGGTCGTACACGTCAGCATCCACGATCGCCACAGGCACGATCGACCCCAACGAGGCTTCACCCTGGACATAAACCAGTCCGTCAACCTCTGGCGAAAAGCGGGCAGAACGCCCCACTAATTCACCTGTTTGGGGATTTTCTTGCTCAATCAAGACATCGACAACCTGACCAATCTGCGATCGATTCTTTTTGAGAGAAATCGGTTGCTGAAGCTGCATCAGGGCATCGCGACGGGCATCCATCACCGACTGGTGTACTGGATGGGGCAACTCGTAGGCGGCAGTGCCTTCTTCGGGTGAGAAAGTGAACACGCCTACATGATCGAACTCGTGTCGTCGAACAAATTGCAGCAGATGCTGAAACTGTTCTTCTGTTTCACCGGGAAAACCAACGATGAAGGTTGTACGCAAGACAGCATTCGGAATCGCAGTTTTGATGCGATCGATAATGCCGTCATTGACCCGACCCTGCCAGGGACGATTCATCGCCCGTAAGATCTCAGGATCGGAGTGCTGAAGGGGCAAGTCTAAATAAGGCAAAACGTTGGGCGTTTGCTGAATTGCCTCGATCACTTTGGGAGTCAGCCCCGTGGGATAGGCATAGTGCATCCGAATCCAAGGAATATCAACCTGCCCCAAGGCTCGAATTAACTCTGTCAGTCTCGGTTCGCCGTAAATGTCTAGACCGTAGTTGGTCGTGATCTGGGAGATCAAGATGATCTCTTTGACTCCTTCAGAGGCAAGCTGTTCCGCTTCGGCAACGATCGATTCAATCGTCCGCGATCGCTGGTTGCCGCGCAAATGAGGAATGATGCAAAAGGCACAACGGTAGTCGCAGCCTTCGGCAATTCTCAGATAGGCAACGCCCTCAGTCGTGGTGCGATACCGAGGAGTCGTCTCGTCCGCGATATACGTCGGCTCTTGAGAAACTTCTTTAACTCGTTCGCCTGTCTCGGCCCGCTCGATCACGTCCACAATCTTGTGGTAATCGCCCGTCCCGACTAGCGCAACGGCTTCTGGAAGTTCTTCTAACAGTTCTTCTTGAAAATGCTGCGCCATGCAGCCTGTGATCACAATCTTTTTGTCGGATTCTGCCAACTCAACTAGAGTGCGAACAGATTCCTCACGGGCTGCTTGAATAAAGCTGCAAGTATTTACAATAACATAATCTGCAAGCGCTTCGTCGGCATCAACAGAGTATCCGGCTTGCACCAGCAGACCCAGCATATGTTCGGTATCGATTCGATTTTTTTCGCAGCCTAAATGCGAGATGGCAATGGTTGGCTTGTTGCCCATGAAATACCTGAATGGAGGGAGAACGAAAGGTCAGTGACAGGGATGAACTGTAGCGATCGCGCGTGCGATGGTCTGTCCCCTCGCTTCACAATCCAGGCAGTAAATGCTTGTTGGATACAGATAATGCAACCGCTTTGTTGTATTGGTCTCTATGATAACGCAGTTCTGCAAATATTACGTTCTGTTAAACAATTATTTTTCTTTCAAGAGTGTAGGGAGGGATGCAGAACTGAGAGGCTATTCTAGCGCTTTCTGGCAACAAGTTTCAAAACTTTGGGCCTTGTTTAGGCGAATTCAGCAATCCTGCTTGAATGGTTGCACCATAACGATGAGATCCCCAACGCCTGAGCGAAGCCAGGGATCTCTCTAAAGTCTTTAGCAGTGGCGTTGGGGATGCCTATCTCACTGAGAACGCTTCGCTAAATCGTCGGGTGACAGGCTCCGTGATGAAGGTGAGAATTGATTTTTTGCGGGTGACGATCTCCGCCGAGGCCGCCATACCGGGAGTGAGTTCGACGGCTTTTCCTCTCACGTCGATCGCTCGTTTGTTGAGGCGCACTCTGGTCAAGAAGACGGGCCCCATGTCTCGTCCATTTTCATCCTTCTCAACGACCGCATCAGGACTCACCGAAATCACATCGCCTTCTACCACACCAAATTCTTGAAAAGGAAAGGTTGCCAGCTTCACTTTTGCCTTCATACCAGGTTGGATAAAGCCAATGTCTCGGTTTAACACTTTGACTTCTAGCACTAGATCCTGATCCGTTGGAGAAATCGACAGGAGTTCTTCGCCTTGCTGAACCGGCCCTTGCGTCACCTTCAAGTTGTAAACTTTGCCATCAAACGGCGCTTTGACCGACTCGCGATCGCTCTGCTGCTGTTTGGCGACAGCGAGTTCACCCAGTTTTTTGGTCAATTCTTCTTGACGCTGATTGAGTTGGGTGAGGACTTCTGACTGACGTTGAGGACTTAGCCCCTGAGCCGCATTTTTTGCGGCCTCGTATGCCTGCTGGGTTTGCTGAACTTGCCCTTGCTGAGACTGAATCTTATTTCTCAGAGAGCCAATCCGATCTTCCGCTTCCGCAATCTGGTTGTCTGCGCTGATGACTTGCTGGGTGGCCTGAGTGACTTCTTGAGCGGCTCTGATCACTTCCTGGTTAGGGATCGCCCCTGAATTTTCGAGGGGTTTGAGCATTGCTTGACGTTTTTGAGCCAGCGCCAACGAGTTTTCTGCCTGAATTTTGTTAGCGGTGGCATTGTCTAACGTGGTTTGGGCGGCGGTCAGGTTTTCCTGAAATCGGACTAGCTCAGACTGAGACTCTTGGTAGGCTCCGGCTCTGCTGTTGGCATCGGCGATCGCGCCCGCTTGTTTCTTAGAAAACTCTTGTTGACGGGTTGCGATTAGCTCATCTTGTAGAGGAGTCCCAGCTTCGCCCTGACCGCTTCTCTCAACCTGGAGACGAGCAATGTCTTCGCGAATCTTGGCGGCATCTTGCTCCAAACTGGTCACACTCGTCTCAGCAGACCCAGGATCGATCGTGACTAACACGTCTCCTTTTTTGACCGTTGATCCCACGCTGACTTTTGTCTCAGTAACGCTGCC
>NZ_JBJPHU010000150.1:0-14435 GCF_052939515.1 Phormidesmis sp. 146-33 | reverse complement strand
TCGCTTGCCTTCATCATCTCACAGATTTTATGGTTTTCGGATAGGCCCTAAGTGCGATCGCTCGTGCTTTGCCAGATGGTTCTCATCGTTACTTTGACCTCTACGCCCTCAAGCATGACGAAGGTGACTGCAACCGTTCGCTGATTCTTTTTTTAGAAGACGTTTCTGAACGCATGACGCTCGAACAAAGTCTGGTGCAGGGCGCTAACGAAATGAGCCTGCTTCTTGGCGCATTAGAAACCTCTAAAAAATATGTCGATAAAATCATCACGTCGATGGCGGACGCGCTAATCGTCACCACTTCGCTAGGAATCATCAAAACCGTCAATCAAGCGACTCAAGAACTGCTGGAATACGATCGCCAAGACCTCATTCACCAGCCGCTCTCCCTGATCATTGCCGACCCAAACTTTATGCCTCAAGCCATTCAGCCGTCGGTGGCTTTTCAGGGCAGAGTCTTGAGAGATGTTGAAGTGGTCTGTCGAACCAAAACGGGAGAGAAGCGATCGATTGCTTTTTCTTGCTCAATGATCCAGACCGGACTCGATCAAACCACAGACTTTATCTACATCGGTCGAGATGTCACCGAGCAGCAGCGTACTCAGCAGCGGTTGATGGCTCAGTATACGACCAGCGGCATTCTCTCCAGATCCCCAACGCTGACGACGGCCGTTGCAAAACTCTTGCCCGCGATTTGTCAAAGCCTGGAATGGGACATCGTTGAACTGTGGATGCCTCAAGAACAAGTCACCGAAGAACTGCCCTTTTTGCCAGAAGAATTTCCGCGCTGTTCTGCTTTGGGTTTGCACTGTGTAGAAATCTGGTCTAGACCCTTGAGCGGCGCTCTAAAATATGTGAAAGCCATGCGCGAGACCACCTTTACCTTCGGCTCAGGGCTGCCCGGACAAATCTGGAAAGACCAATCTCCCCTGTGGATCTCAGATGTAGCTCAGGCAGATTTTTTGCCCTCGACGATCTCTTCGAGTTACCCGCAAGGGGTCGCCGTCCAAGCCGGACTACACGCAGCTTTCGGCGTTCCAATTTACAGCAACAACGAAGTTTTGGGCGTGGTGACATTTTTGAGCCGCGAGGTCAGACAGCCCGACCCTGCCTTGATTCAGACTTTGATGGTAATTGGCAATCAGTTGGGTGAATTTATCCAGCGCAAACGAGCCGAAATCGCCCTTTCTGATCAGCAGCGCCAGACTGAGCATCTCTTGTGCAATGTGCTGCCCCGATCGATTGTCGATCGTCTCAAACAAGAACAAATCAAACTCGAACAACCGGGCAATCAATGGAGCGGTATCGCCGAACAGTTTGATGAGACAACGGTTTTGTTTGCAGATCTGGTGGGGTTTACACAGTTGACAGTCAGCCTTTCGCCGATCGAATTGGTCAGCTTGCTCAACGAAATCTTTTCGGCATTTGATCACTTAAGCGATCGCTATGGGTTAGAAAAAATCAAAACGATCGGGGATGCTTACATGGTCGTAGGCGGTGTGCCCAATCGACGCAAGGATCACGCTCAGGCGATCGCAGAAATGGCGTTAGAAATGCAAGCAGCCCTGGCTCAATTTAATCTCAAGAACCACAAAGAGTTTAGAATGCGCATTGGAATTCACAGTGGCTCGGTCGTCGCAGGCGTGATTGGGGTTAAAAAATTTATTTACGATCTGTGGGGTGACACTGTGAACACTGCAAATCGCATGGAGTCTCACGGATTAACCGGACAAATCCAAGTTTCGGCAACCACTTATCAATTACTAAAGCATCAGTATCACTTCACTAAAAGAGGTGCCATCTCTATCAAAAGCAAAGGAGAAATGAAGACCTATCTCCTCACAGGTCGGCAAATTTTCTGATCGTGTAACGTCAAGTTATGTAAAAGGATGAGATGTTGGTAGAATCATAAAACTTTCTTGGACGGAGCTTTAGTGCTTTCAGGAGGGCAGTCTTTTCCATTTACAAAAACAAATAATATTACAAAAACAAATAATAACCGATCTGATACTTCCATTCCTTTGCACCGCACCATGTCTAGAATTTCTGATCGATTGCCTTGGCACGGATCAAACGTCGCGCTCTCGAAGAGATATCTGCTGACGCAGATGGCCTGCCTGCTATTGGGCGGATTGTTGATTTTGCCTCCTCAAAGCGTTTTGGCACAAGCGTCTAATCTAAACGCTACCCAGTCAGACCTCAATGATTTGCTGCAACAGGGGCGTGACTTGTTAGACGGAGGCAACCTGGCAGAAGCCCTGGCAATCTATCAGAGAGCCGCCGCGATCGACGAAAAAAATCCCCGAATCTTTTCTGGAATCGGCTACATCCAAGCCCAAAAAGGCAACTTTCAGGCAGCGGTGCAGGCTTATCAGCAAGCGATCGTGCTTGATCCGAGCAATCCTGATTTTGAGTACGCCCTCGCCTTTAGTCTGGCTAATTTAGGAGACGATGCCGCCGCCACGACCGCTTATCGTCGAGCTACTCAGCTTGCTCCCAAAAATCTCAATGCTCATCTGGGTTTAGGAGCCGTTCTACTGCGTCAGGGTCAATATGACAAAGCGATCGAAACCTATCGACGAGTCATCTCTCTCGATCCCAAAAATGCTCAGGCTCAAGCTTCGATCGGGTTCATGCTGCTTCAGCAAGATCAACCCAAACAAGCGATCGCTGCCTTAAATCGCGCCGTTGAGCTTGATCCTCGCAACAGTAACGCTCAAATTGGGTTAGGGATGGCCTGGTTGAGTCAGGGCGATCGACCTGCGGCACTAGCAGCTTTTAATCGAGCTATCAAACGCGATCCCACCAACGGCAAGCTGCACCTTCAAGTTGGCAAAATCTTGCAGCAAACGGGCGATATCCAGGGCGCTCTGTCTTCTTATCAACGGGCGGTCAATGTCAGTCCCAAACTGGTGGATGCTCAAGTCGCTTTAGGAGAGTTGGCACTAGACCAGCAGGAATACATGCGGGCAATTTTGGTTTATCGAGAAGTCATTGAGCTTGAGCCACAAAATCCTCGTGCGTACTTTCAATTAGGAACGGCGCTCCGGGCCCGCAATCGATCCTCTGAGGCAATCTCTGCTTTTGAGCAGGCCCGCTCTCTCTATCAGCAACAGGGCAAGTCCGAAGAAGTCAGTCAAGTAGAGAAGGTGCTCAAAGAGTTGAAGTGAGCCGTTTTTTGGCATGGATTCAATCTTCTCACCGTAACCAGTTACCTACGCTTCTCGTTGTCGAAGAATAAAGTCAGCGATCGCCAGGTCCATCGGAGTCGTCACTTTCAAATTGGCTTCTTCGCCTTCAACAATTTGTACGGGCAAGCCACATTTCTCAAACAGGGCTGCGTCGTCTGTCACTTCCCATCCATGCTCACGGCCTTCAGCATGGCACTTCTTAAGTAGCGGGACTGAGAAGCCTTGAGGCGTTTGGGCGGCCCAGAGTTGACTGCGATCGGGCGTACTTTTGACCACGCGATCAGCATCGACGACCTTAATCGTGTCTTTCACGGGAACCGCCACCACAAATCCCGAACAGGTCAGCAGCGCTTGAGAACAGCGATCAAGCAAATCCGGGGTTGCCAGACATCTCGCCCCATCATGAATCAACACCTGATCTGCATCGGGGGGAAGTGCCTGTAAGCCGTGATACACCGATTCTTGCCGGGTTGCGCCTCCCTGAATGAACTGCACAGATTTGGTGAGCGCCAAGGATGCGATAATCTGCTTAAACGCTTCCCAGTCGTCGGGTTGACCGATTATACCAATCCAGCGAATCGAGTCGGCGGCTTCTGCGGCAATCAGCGTCCAAGCGATCAGAGGCTTGCCCCGAAGTTGCAGCAGTAGTTTGTTACGAGGGGGTTTGCCCTGACTTTGCCACGCGCTGCCCATGCGTCGCCCTGATCCGGCTGCGGGAATGAGTAAATACACGAAAATGCCTCAAATTAGAAAGAGAAAAAAGATCAATTGGTCACGTTCGGATGAGTTTAATCGATCTACATTCGGTAGTGTCACGAATTATTCGCGATGGACTAGAGAATAAAAATTGAGTCCCTCTAGGCAAGGGTTTCAGAAAGCCCAAATCAGGAGCGCGAATAATTCAAGACACTAGCTCAAATTCACATAGAATAGTGAGCGGACAGCGCTTAAAGAAATGTTATGAGAATCCTTGCTCTAGTTCCTGGCGGAATTGGCGATCAAATTCTATTCTTCCCGACGATCGAAGATCTCAAAAAGGCGTATCCTGATGCCCAGATCGATGTAGTGGTTGAGCCGAGAGCGAAAGGCGCTTATCGAGTTTCTAAGTCTGTCAACGATACGATTTTGTTTGACTTTAAAGGCAGCAACAGCCTCGCTGATTTTGGCAATCTGTTGGGAGTGATTCGCGATCGCGAGTACGATCTGGCGCTAACACTAGGACAGCGGGGATCGGTGGGATTTTTGCTATGGTTGAGTGGCGTTCCGACGCGGATTGGCTATGGGTCGGGGTCAACGTCGAAGCTGTTTTTGACGAAGACCATTCCGCTTAACCCGGATCAGTATGCGGCGACGATGTACCATGACCTACTCAAAGGCTTGGGGATCAATACGCCAACGCCAGAATTATCGGTGAGTGTGCCGACCAAAGATTTGGAGTGGGCAGACGGTGAGCGCAAGCGGTTGGGCATTCAAGACGGTCGCTATGTGGTGATTCACGGCGGCGCGAGTGAGCTTTCTCAACAGAAAGGCATCGACAAACTTTATCCCGTCGAAAGCTGGCAAGCGATCATTCGGGATTTTCAGCAACGTCAACCAGAATTGCCGATCGTACTGATCAAAGGCCCGGATGATGGGGCGATCGTCGGCGCTCTGACCCAAACCCTTCCCAAACTCAAAGTCACGTCACCCGACAATATTGGCAAACTGGTAGCGATGATTGCGGGAGCGAGTCTGATGCTCTGTACTGATAGCGCTCCGATGCATTTAGCGATCGCCGCTCAAACTTACACGTTGGCATTATTTGGGCCGACCGATCCTGACAAGCTGCTGCCCAAGAGTGAACGAGTTTTAGGCATTAAGTCCCCTACCGGGAAGATGGCAGATCTCTCACCCCAAACGATTCTCGATCGCGTGTGGAATGGCTAGTTGAGATGGAACCTGACCCCCATCAGCGCTATCCGATCGCTCATCAACCGCGCATCTGTTTCCTCAAAAATTGTGTGACCTCGCCCAACATTATCGTGGGTGACTTTTCGTATTATGACGATCCGATCGATTCTCAGGGTTTTGAGCGAAACGTTCTCTACAATGATGGGAGCGATCGACTGATCATCGGTAAGTTTTGCGCCATTGCGACGAATGTTAAGTTCATCATGAATGGCGCAAACCACAAGCTAGACGGCATTTCCACGTATCCATTTCCCATTTTTGGCGGAGACTGGGAAGCCGAAATGTCTAAGCTAATGGATCTGCCCAGTCGAGGCGATACGATAGTCGGAAACGACGTGTGGATTGGCTATGAATCGCTGATCATGCCAGGAGTACAGATTGGAGATGGGGCGGTGATTGCTGCGAAGTCGGTTGTGGTAAAGGACGTTCCGCCTTATACGATCGCGGGGGGAAATCCTGCTCGTGTGCTCAAACTGCGGTTTAGTGAGGCTGAGATTGCCCAACTTTTAGAGATTCAATGGTGGAATTGGGCCATCGACAAGATCACCCGCAACATTGGTTTGATTATGGACACTGACATTCGAGCGCTGAGAAATGCTGAGTAGAAGAATTATCAGATCTCTGGTTCCCTTGAGTGCGATCAAGGCTCGTTTTGATCACTCCAGACTCGATCAACATTTAACAAATTCTGAATCTGACAAGCAAAGGAACCTCCGTCTTTTACGCTTCTTCCCTCATCAGCTTTTGCAGCGACAATCGAGAAGCCTGCGCCACACTGGGGTTGCTGTCTTTTTCTAAATATTTGAGGGCTGAAATACTCTTTTCGCTGGGCATGTGGCTCAACGCTTCGGCCAATCTCTGGCGCACCAGCCAATCGTCGGACTGAGCAAATCTCAACACCTGATCGACCGCATCGACCGCTTTGATTTCACCAAGAGCCGCGATCGCCGCCTGTTGTAGCACGACTTCTTCACTATCCAGGGCGCGAACCAGCACATCTCTGGCGCGAGGATCTTTGAGATTGCCCAACGCGACGGCCGCACTAAATCGCACCAGCCAATCCGTGTCTTCGTAAAAGGCGCGAACTAACGGTTCAAAAGCCCGAATGTCTTCTAGATACCCCAGCGCACCCGCCGCATCTGCACGAATTCCATAGTCTTTCTCATTTTCCAACAGGTGAATCAAAATCGGATAGCATTCGTCGGTTTGCTTGAGTCCCAGTGCAAAGACCGCCATCGATCGAATCTGTAAGCTCTCGTCATTCAACACTTTTTTGATCAACGGCACCGCTTCTTCGGCAGGAATATGTCGCAGAGATGCTAAAGCAATCATGCGATCGCGCGAACTTTCACTGTCAAGCTGGCTCGAAATTTCGTCGATGCTAAGACTCATAATTTTTACAAAACTTTATATTGCTCTCCTATTGTAGAAGCTAGACCAACACTCGAACATTAAAAATATCTCAATTCGACTCCGTGCGGGTCACTCGAAGAGGTTGAGGTCTTCCGCTGCGTTATTTGTCCTTCTGCCCCTAATTCTGAATGACTTTAAGACAAGATTTCTAACCCAAAAAATTTTGCAACCTTGGTTAAATCCAACCTCTTAGCCAATAGACGGCAATGCCTACATATTCTTTGAGCGCTCTGGTGGTGCGTCGGAGTTGCTCGGCATCGGGTAGCGTGTTAAGCGTGTTTAACTCTAGACTGGCTCTGGCTTCTGGCTTGTCAAGCTGTAGGGCAGTAAAGTCGGCTGGAGCGGCGATCGCAGTTACGCCCACCCTTTTGAAAATTAATAGCGATCGGGGCATGTGCAATGCAGAAGTGACTAACAAAATTTGTCGAATCTTTTGCGCGTCCATGATTTGTTTTACATTCACAGCATTCTCGCGCGTGTTGAGCGAAGTGGGGTCTTCGAGTATTGCTGATTTGGGTACACCCATCGCTTCTAATAGTGTTGCCATATCGGATGATTCGGCGTTGACTCCACGATTCCACTCAAGGCGGCCACCGCTGAGAATCAAACGGGGTGCTTTGCCCTCGCGATACAGTTTTGCAGCGTAGAGAACGCGATCGCCTTCTTCTCGAATTTCGACCCAGGGACGCGGGGGAACTTGCGACTCGGTTGCGCCACCCAGGACGACGATCGCCTCTGCTTTGGGCACTTCACCCGATGGAATATTTTGAAATTCGAGCGATCGTACCAGCCAATCACTGGCCCAGGCGCTACTGCTGACGAGAAGAATGATCAAGGTGAGCGCGATCGTAAAGGCGGCTAATCTCGGTCGCTTCCACACCAAAATAAAGGTCACAATCAGCAACAAACAACTCAACCCCAATGGATAGAAAAATAGAGGCAGCAGTTTAGACAGAAATAAAAACATGAATCAAAAAGTAAGGGTGCTCGTCTTATTTCTTCAATAGCTGACTGATAGAAACCAAAATATCTGGGGATGAAATAGGCGTTATTTCTCCCTCGTTTAGCGTGATTTGAGATTGATAATTGCTGTCGATCGGTTCTCGAAAAACAATTAATTCCATCTTCTGCAAATTGACGACCCAATATTCAGAAATGCTCAATTTTGCATAAACTTTGCTCTTGATTTCTAGATCTTTTGCCAAACTAGAATTAGAGAATTCAATCAGCCAAAAAATGTCTTCTGGATAGGGATGATGATCGAAATAAATATCACCTAAAGATTGAACGATCGCAATGTCGGGTTCGGGTTCTGAATTGCCTGGTAATGTGATCGGTTTGTCTACTCGAATGTGGGCGCGACCTCGCAATAACTCTCTCAAATAGTCAGCCGATCGAGTGCTGAGGTGGGCGTGGCGTTCTCCTTCGGGCGGCATTTCTGTGATTTCTCCGTTGAGTAATTCGACGTGGCGATCGTCCAAAATGCCCGCTTCGATCATCTTGTGATAGTCGTCAATTGTCCATTTTGCAAGGATGATAGTCATTGGTCGATCGCTCTCTGATTACTTGGCTAATGCTTGCTCGATCGCACTCGTTAACTCTGAAGAATTGGGTGCCACACTGCTGCGACATCGAGCGATAACTTCACCTGTTTTGCTAATGAGAAATTTCTCAAAATTCCAACTCACATCGCCTGCGGGAATCACAGAATCCGTCAAGGTTTTGTAGAGTGGATGCTGATTGGCTCCTTTGGCGTGAACTTTGTCAAATAGCTCAAACGTTACCCCATAGCTGCTATCGCAAAACTGCACAATTTCCTCATTGGTTCCGGGTTCTTGCGCTCCAAAATCGTTGCAGGGAAAGCCCAACACGCGCAACCCTTTGTCTTTGTATTGTTGATTGAGTTGTTCTAGCCCTTTGTATTGAGGCGTATAGCCGCAGTAAGAAGCCACATTGACCACGAGCAAAACGTTTCCGGCGTAGTCTGCCAGCTTTTTGTCTGTGCCGTCGATCGTCTTCACTGTAATCTCAGAAACGCTGCTCATAAATTTTCACTCTGCTTTAGCGACTTCATTATCTACAAAATTCTGGATTCGCTGCCAGACCTGTTCTAGTAAATCGGGGTGATCGGCATCAAACCATTCAATTCTCGAATCTGCTCGAAACCAGGTGCGCTGACGTTTGGCAAATTGGCGCGTATGCAGAACGATCGCTTTCTGCGCTTCAGTTAGAGAAATCTCACCTCTGAGATACGATTTCATTTCACGATATCCGAGCGTATCCAATAGGGGCAAATCTTCGCCATACTTCTCGCACAGCGATCGCACTTCTGTTTCAAATCCCAACTCGATCATTTGGGCTGTGCGTTTTTGAATGCGACGCTCTCCTCGAGTTACCCGCAAGGGGTCGCCCGCTTCGACATCGACACAATCCAGTCCAATTTGCAGAATCGGATACCTGGGCGGAGCCTCACCCTGCTGCTCAGAAATCGGGCGACCCGTCACATAAAACACTTCCAATGCTCGCAGCGTTCGCACCTGATCATTGGCATGAATCTTTTGAGCGGAAGCGGGATCGACCTGCTGTAAGAACTGATAAAGCTGACCCTGACCGAGAGATTGAAGCTGCGATCGCAATTCTGGCTGAGGCGAGACTCTGGGAATTTTGAGACCTTGAACGATCGATTTAATATAGAGTCCGGTGCCGCCGACTAGAAGTGAGGCGTGAGGCGTGAGGCGTGAGGTGTTTTTTGTAGAACCTTCTGGTTTGGAGAGGGGAAGTGAGAAACCAGGATGTTGCTCGATCGTTTGTCTTGCTTGCGTTTGATACTCTGCCAGGGTCAGCGTTTCGGTGGGGTCACAAACGTCAATGAGATGGTGGAAAACTTGTTTTTGCTCTGAGAGGGTTGGTTTTGCAGTTCCGATGTTAAACTCTCGATACACTTGACGGGAATCGGCGCTGACAATGGCTGAATTTAACCGTTGGGCGATCGCAAGCGCCAACCCAGATTTTCCTGTGGCGGTGGCTCCACAGATTACAATGAGATAGGGTACATTTGTATTGGTTTGAGGGAGAGGGCGATCGTTTCCAAAATCTTTAGGCAAAATAGACTGATCCATCCCCATCATAAAATCCGCTTGAGATTGCTCATAAATCGCTTATAAGGCTTTTGTGCTAAAATTTTTATAGAATTTGTCCTCTGAATCATTAGAGAGTTTCAGACTGCCCAATGGAGCGCTTCACTTATGACAACTAATTACGGTGCTGATCAGATTCAAGTCCTCGAAGGTCTTGAGCCTGTTCGGAAGCGGCCCGGAATGTACATCGGAAGTACAGGCCCACGAGGACTTCACCACTTAGTTTACGAGGTTGTAGACAACTCAGTCGATGAGGCGCTGGCGGGCTACTGCAAAAATATCGAAGTTAGCCTCAATGCCGATGGTTCCGTCTCGGTCACAGACGATGGGCGCGGCATCCCGACCGACATTCACCCCCGCACGGGTAAGTCGGCCCTCGAAACGGTCATGACGATCCTCCACGCAGGCGGAAAGTTTGGCGGCGGTGGCTATAAAGTCTCTGGCGGCCTTCACGGCGTTGGGATTTCGGTTGTCAACGCCTTGTCTGAATGGGTCGAAGTCAGCGTTTGGCGTGAGAAAAAAGTTCATACTCAGCGCTTTGAACGCGGCATTGCGATCGGCACTCTAGAAGTCAAACCATCGCCAGACCCCGCTCGTACAGGCACCTCCGTTTCTTTTTTGCCTGATACCACGATTTTTGTAACGAGTATTGAGTTTGACTACTCGACGATCGCCGGCCGCCTCAGAGAGTTGGCCTACTTGAATGGTGGCGTGAGAATCACCTTTAGCGACAGCCGCCCTGACTCGCTCGAAGACGGTCAGCCACACGTCGAAACCTACTTCTATGAAGGCGGGATTCGCGAATACATCAGCTACATGAACCGCGACAAGCAGCCGCTCCACGAAGAAGTGATCTTTGTGCATGGCGAACGCAACAATGTCCAGGTGGAAGTCTCGCTGCAATGGTGTGTGGATGCTTACACCGATAATATTCTCGGCTTTGCCAATAACATTCGCACGATCGACGGCGGCACCCACTTAGAAGGCTTGAAGGCGGTTCTGACTCGAACGCTGAATGCGATCGCTCGTAAACGCAACAAAATCAAAGAAGGCGAATCCAATCTTGCCGGAGAAAACATTCGCGAAGGGTTGACGGGCGTGATTTCGGTCAAAGTCCCTGACCCCGAATTTGAAGGACAAACCAAGACAAAGCTGGGCAATACCGAAGTTCGAGGCATCGTCGATTCGCTGGTGGGCGAGGTGTTGACGGAGTATCTGGAGTTTCGTCCTGGCGTTGCGGATGCCATTCTCGAAAAGGCGATTCAAGCCTTTAATGCGGCAGAAGCGGCCCGTCGAGCCAGAGAATTAGTCCGACGTAAGTCTGTTTTAGAATCTTCGACGCTGCCCGGTAAGCTGGCGGATTGTGCGTCGCGTGACCCTGGCGAATCGGAAATCTTCATCGTGGAAGGTGATTCTGCGGGCGGTTGTTTTCGGGGAGATACACAGGTTGCTTTGGCAGATGGTCGTCATCTCAGCTTTGAAGAAATCGTGGCAGAACAGGCGATCGGTCGAGAGCATTTCTGCTACACCATTCGCAAAGACGGCTCGATCGGACTGGAGCAGATCATCAACCCGCGCATCACAAAACAGAATGCGACTGTCGTCAAGGTCACACTAGACAATGGTGAAGAAATTGTCTGTACGCCTGACCACCGCTTTATGTTACGAGATGGCACCTACAAGCCTGCCGCTGAGTTGACTTCTCACGATTCGCTAATGCCGCTCTACCGCAAGCTCTCCAGCACAGCCGAAAGCGGAATCACGATCGACGGCTACGAAATGGTCTGGAACCCCCGCAGCGACTTATGGCTATTTACCCACGTTTTAGCGGATTGGTATAACTGCTGGCAAGGGGTCTATTCCAAAGCTTCTGGAGATCATCGTCATCACCTTGATTTCAACAAACGCAACAACAATCCCTCCAACATCCAACGCTTATCTGCAACCGAGCATCTAGAACTGCATCGTCTTCAATTATCTAAAACACTGCATCGAGCCGATGTGGTTGAAAAGTGTCGATCAATTCATCAAGATGCGGCATTTCGCGCCAAGATGAGCGATCGCATGAAGCAGCCCAAAACACGCCAAATTCTTTCTGAGCAAGCAAAGGCGCAATGGCAAGATAAGACTTACAAAGCCTACATGATGGCGCAGTGGCAGACGTTCTACAACACAAACTCATTGTATCGTCAGCAAAACGCGGCTTATCTCAATCAGGCGCAGCGAGACTATTGGAGCGTTCAAGAAAACCGTTTAGCTCAATCAGAACGAGTTACTCAGTTCTTTGCACAACATCCTGAAGCACGAGAAATGCTGTCTCAGCAAGCAAAAACACAGTGGCAAGATGCCGATTTGCTGGCTTGGCGGAGACAAAAAACAAAAAAGCAATGGACACCTGAGTTTCGATCGCAGCGCAAACTTGCCTTGCAGCAGACCTATTATCAGAAAACCCTCAAGGTTCTCAAGCAAATTGAAGTTGAGCAAGGAACGACAGATTTGGAGGCTTATCGAGCTTACCGAATCCAAACCAGAGATAAGTCACTGCTGAAGTTTGAAACCTTTTGCGATCGCTATTTTGACGGTTCGCCGAGTCAAGCGCTGGAAGCAGTTTCAAACTATAATCATCGCGTTGTTTCAGTGGAGTCGTTGACTGAGCAGTTTGATGTCTATGACATTGAAGTGCCCCACACTCATAACTTTGCGTTGGCGAGTGGTGTCTTTGTTCATAACAGTGCCAAGCAAGGGCGCGATCGGCGTTTTCAGGCAATCTTGCCGCTGCGGGGTAAGATTCTCAACATTGAGAAAACGGACGATGCGAAGATTTACAAGAATACTGAAATTCAAGCGTTGATCACGGCGTTGGGATTGGGGATTAAAGGTGAAGAGTTTGACTCGTCTCAACTGCGCTATCACCGAATTGTAATCATGACTGATGCAGACGTAGATGGCGCACACATTCGCACGTTGCTGCTGACGTTCTTTTATCGCTATCAGCGGTTGATGGTTGATCAGGGCTTTGTGTATATCGCCTGTCCGCCGCTTTATAAATTAGAGCGAGGCCGCAACCATTTCTATTGCTACAGCGATCGCGAACTGCAACAGCGCATTTCCGAATTTCCCCAAAACGCCAACTACACGATTCAGCGATTTAAGGGACTAGGCGAAATGATGCCTCAGCAACTCTGGGATACGACCATGAATCCTGAAACCCGGACGCTAAAACGAGTTGAGATCGAAGACGCTGCTGAAGCCGATCGCGTGTTTACGGTGCTGATGGGCGATCGAGTCGCTCCCCGTCGCGAGTTTATCGAAACCTACGGGCCGAAGATGAATCTGACCGATCTGGACATTTAAGCTACTGCCTGGTCGCCCGTAAGTTGCAATTTGTCACGCAAAAACTAAAAAATTGTCGCGCAATACTTGCAAATCACTCAGTCCAGTCAGGCTAAAAGTGTCTGTTAAACTCAGCACCAAATCTAGCCATAACCGCACCTGACCCCAGTACTGGTTGAGGTTCGCTGGTGGTTTCTTCTCTGTATGCGAAGTCTAGAACTGATGCTGAGTTTAAAATAGACAAAACGATTTGGCGGATGGATCACAGAGAGCATTTGGAGCGAAGCCAATCATGACACAGGCGCTTGAAAAATCAAGATTGTCAGAAGATAAGGTAGCCGTCTACTACGATCGCACCTGGGAACAATTCAAATGTATTCAAAAGGGCTTAGAAGGACACCCAGGTGTGCGGTTGAGCTTTTATGAAGGAGTGGTTGAAGTATTCATGCCAGGGCAACCGCACGAAATTTTCAAAAAAGTCATCGCGGCTCTCCTCGAAGCATTCTTTTTTGAGTGGGATATTCGGATCATTCCGACCGGCTCTGTTACCCAGGAGCAGGAAGGAGTGGCTTCTGCTCAGGCGGATGAATCCTACTGCTTTGGGGAAGCTAAATCCATCCCAGATCTTTCCATTGAGGTCATCTTTACAAGCGGTTCTGTCACAAAGTTAGAACGTTATCAAGCGTTAAGAGTACCTGAAGTTTGGCTTTGGAAGGATGGACTGCTCACCCTGTATCGGTTAGGAGAGAGCGGGTACACCCGAATTTACAAAAGCCAAATTCCCGAACTAGCAAATTTAGACATTGAGCTACTTTCTCGCTGTGTTTTAATTGGCGAAACAGACTGGCTAGAAGCTATGCGGACGTCTAAGAGTGCGATTTCAAGAGTCTAGTAGACAAAGCGTAGAGATAAATTGTGGTTCTAGAGAATTACAGATGCGCGATTCATTTAGTGATTTTGCAACTTAAGTACGAGGAAATTGCAGTTTAATGCGACTAAAAGAATCTAAGAGGATGTCTTAAAAGTCATCTCGCTGCTAGCAGAACGGGTTAGATCCCCCCTAGCACCCTTAAAAAGGGAGGAACCAGGTTTAAAATCCCCCTTTTGAGGGGGCGGCGGGGATCTCCGAGTCTCTATCTTCACAACAAAAGACCTTTAAAGCATCCTCTAAAACCTTGCATTCTCGTTCAAACATTTGCAGCCTATGTGCGATCTTATACTGCTCTAGAAACGCTCCCACAATCCCCTATTCTGAAAGAGTTTGAGCCAAAAATCTGGTCTTAAAGTTCTCCAGAATGGGGAGAATGGGGGCCTAGCGCCCAAGCAATAAACTTTCTCGAATTGACGTTAACAATTACGTGAATTCGATGAAATCCTTCGCTGCCGTTACAAATCCGGGCAGCCCCCTAAA
>NZ_JBJPHU010000149.1:0-14610 GCF_052939515.1 Phormidesmis sp. 146-33 | reverse complement strand
CTACCCAGTCCGTGACAGTTGGGACAGGCTCCATAGGGCGAGTTAAAGGAGAAGAGTCGGGGAGACAGTTCTTCCATGACTGCGCCGTGTTGGGGACAGGCAAAATTTTCAGAGAAAACGAGTTCGGGAGGGGCTTCGGGGGCGGTTTCTGTTCCGTAGGTTCCAGTTTTTTCGGCGGCTTTGGCGGTGTTTTGGGGAAGGGCGACTACATTGTTGGTTTCGGCAGGCAACACGTCGATGACGGCAATTCCTCCCGAATGACGCAGACAAGTGGTGAGAGAATCGGTCAGACGCTCCTGAATGTTTTCCTTTTTGACCAGACGATCGACCACAATTTCAATGGTGTGATACTGATTTTTGTCGAGTTCGATCGAGTCGCTGAGTTCGCGCACTTCGCCGTCAATTTTCACCCGCACAAACCCTTCTGCACTGAGGCTAGAAATCAGTTTGCGATGCGTCCCTTTTTTGCCGCGCACCACGGGAGCCAACACTTGAAAGCGAGTCCGATCGTCCAATTCCATAATGCGATCGACCATCTGATCAACCGTCTGAGGCGCAATGGAGCGATCGCAATGGGGACAGTGTGGCTCTCCGGCCCGTCCATAGAGCAGCCGCATGTAGTCGTAGATTTCGGTGACGGTGCCGACGGTGGAGCGGGGATTGTGAGATGTGGACTTTTGATCGATCGAAATGGCGGGACTGAGACCTTCGATCGCATCGACATCCGGTTTATCGACCTGACCCAAAAATTGTCTTGCGTAAGCACTGAGCGATTCGACGTAGCGCCGTTGCCCTTCTGCAAAAATCGTGTCAAACGCCAGCGAAGATTTTCCTGATCCCGAAACGCCTGTGAAAACGATCAAGCGATCGCGCGGCAGTTCTAAGTCAATATTTTTGAGGTTGTGTTGTCGTGCCCCTCGAATCCGAATGGTGTTGAGGGAAGGGGTTTTTGAGGTTTGGATTAGGCTCTCCAAATCAGAATTCAAACTTAGCTCAGGGCTTTGAGATTTGCTGACACGCTTTGGCATTGAGGGACACGATGAAATAGTCCTTTATGATTCTATCGTTACAGTCAGCGATCTAGTTGTTGCGTACTAGATAAGTTAGTACGAGCTTTTGAGCGGGGTCAGTTTCATAAAGTTTTCTCACTTCGTTGTTTGGCACTTCTGCCTGCCAAGCTGCCAATTCTGGGGGACTTTAAGACAAAAATTCTCTTTCAAAGTCCCTCACTCGTGGGGGATTTAGGGGGCTGCCCCAATTGCCAACCGCAGTGAAAGATTTCATCCAACTGGCGTTAATTCACACGCTTGACCGCTAGAATCGCTTGTAATTTTTCTCGATCGCGCATTGCGGGCTGAAAGTCAGGATTTTGCTCAAGGGCACGATCGTAAGAGCGCAGAGCTTCTGAATATCGCTTCATTTCACTCAAAACTCGACCTCGCCAATACCAGGTGCTATGACTGTGAGACTGAAGCTGAACCGCTTTGTCAAAACAGACGGCGGCTTCTTGATATCGCTTTAATTTGATCAGAGAACTGGCCAGACAGCACCACAGATGCGGATTGCTGGGTTGAAGCTGGATCGCTTTGTCATAAGACCCGATCGCTTCCTCATATCGTTTGAGCGAAAACAACACATTTCCTCGCCAGCGCAGCACTTCTGGATCATGGGGATTAAGCTGCATTGCTTTGTTGTAAGCCATCACCGCCTCCGTATAGTGATGCAGCTTTTCTAAAACTTGCCCCTTTTGAAACCAGGTTCCGTAGTCGTCAGAAGCTTGAATCTCCGGTTTCGTAGTCGGCAAAACGGTAGAATTTTCCTCCCAAGGTGAATTGCCTTGCAGGACGGCTAGAACTCGTTGCCGACCGTCGATCGCTGCCTGCAAATCAGGTTTGATCTGAATCGCCCGATCGTAAGACTGCATCGCCTCCTCAAACTGCTGGAGAGCTTCTAAAACTTTGCCGCGATCGTGCCACGCCCAATAGTGGTCAGACTGAAACTCAACCACCTGGTCATAACAAGTCAGTGCCTCTGGATAGCGCCGCAAATTTTGCAGAACGGCTCCTCGTTTAAACCACGCCAGCGCATCATCTGGCTGAATCTGGACGACGCGATCGTAAGCGACAATCGCCTGTTCATAATTCTGCTGATTTTCTAGCGCCATGCCGCGCATCAACCACGCCAGCCCGTCATTAGGATTTTGCTGAATCGCTCGATCACAGGAGGCGATCGCTGCGTCATAATGCTGCAAATCGTAGAGCGCATCCACCTGTTTTAATTGACTAAGCAACCGTTTGCGACTCTCGACCGCCAGTTGAAAATTGGGCTTGACCTGAACGGCTCGATCGTACGCCTCTACCGCTTCTTCAAATCGATGCAGATTTTCTAACACCTTGCCGCGATCGTGCCACGCCCAATAATTTCCCGGCTGAAGCTGCACTACTTTTTCGTAGCAAGTCAGCGCTGACTCAAATCGACACAAATTTTCACAGACAGTCCCTCGCTTAAACCACGCCAAATAATCATCGGGCTGAAGGGCAATCACCCGATCGTAAGCGTCCAACGCCTCCTCAAACTGCCGCAAATTTTCTAACGTGATACCCCGCTTAAACCAGGTGACATAATCATCAGGATTCGCCAAAATCACTTTCTCGTAGGCGGCGATCGCTTCTCGATATCGCTGGATCTGAAATAATTCGTCGCCGCGCTCTAACCACGCTGAATACACCTCGTCGATCGGCGCTCTGGCTCCCGGTGGCACGATCAGATTGATGAAGCCACTGTTGAGTTCTTTGAGGGCAGACAGCGCTTCGGCGGCAGTTTGGTAGCGTTGGCGAAAATCGTAGCGCACCATCACATCCAATATGTCGGCAAGTTCTAAACTGACTTCGACCCCTTCGCGCCAGAGAATTTCGCTCGTTTTGGGATCTTCGCGCAGCTTTCTAGGAGAAACGCCCGTCAACGCCTGAATGCCAATCATGCCCACAGCGTAAATGTCGCTGCTAAAGCTGGGTTTTCCGGCAAGCTGTTCGTTGGGCATGTAGCCAGAAGACCCGACGGCGATCGTTCCTGTTTCTCCTTCTTGGGCAATCTCAATCTGTTTGACCGCCCCAAAGTCAATCAAAATCACCTTCCCGTCTGACCCACGACGAATCAGATTAGAGGGCTTGATGTCTCGGTGAATCACCTGCTGCTGATGGACAAACTCCAACACCGTGAGAATTTCTTGCAGCAGTTCAACGACTTCGGTTTCTGACAGAGCCTTCCCCTGCTTAAATTCTTGGCTCAAAACCGTTCCTTCGACAAACTCCTGAACCAGATAAAATTCCTGATTTTCCTCAAAGTGAGCAAATAATCTGGGGATCTGGTCGTGATTGCCCAAGACGTACAGCACCTCTGCCTCTGTATTAAAGAGTCGCCTTGCGGTTTGCCAAGCGTCCACACTCACTTTGGGTTTGAGTTGTTTGACCACACATTGAGGGTTACCGGGTAGATGCCGCTCTGCTGCAAGATAGGTCTGCCCAAAGCCGCCGCCTCCCAAGTGACGCAAGAGGTTATAACGCCCGCCAAGAACCTGATTTAGCATAAACGAATAGATGCGAGTGCAGACGGCGCTATTGGGGAAGTGCGATCGTCTGGGCCAGTAGTCGTAGCGTTCCCAGGCAGCAAACTTGAGCAACAAAGGAATGATTGATTGCTGCGATTTCTATTGGGTTGGCTGGGCGATTACTAAAAGTAATTTTGCTCTGGTGAAAAGGGATGGCGATCGACGTGATTACCACAATGATTGCGATCGAGTTGCACGCCAGAAACGTCCCAAAATCCTGCATCAATTAAGAACTTTGAGTGAGAACGCTTATCCTGAATTCCACCAGAATCGGCAGCTTGGGGAGCAGAAGCACCCAGTAGCGACGCGAAAAAACTTTATCGAGAGGTTGCTTTAGCCGTTTTTCATCGCCCGCTGCATGTCTCGCTGGTCGTCGCGACGTTTGACGCTTTCTCGCTTGTCGTGCAGCTTTTTACCTTTAGCAAGCCCCAAAACGATTTTGACCCAGCCGCGTTTAAAGTACATCTTGAGCGGCACCAGTGTTAAACCTTGCTGTTCGACCTGTCCGACCAGTTTGCGAATCTCTTTGCGATGCAGCAGCAGTTTGCGAGTCCGACGCGGATCGTGGTTAAAAAACTGACTGGCAGTTTGGTGAGGAGAAACATGAACGTTAAGCAGCAGCACTTCGCCATCTCGGACTAAGGCAAAGCCGTCTCTCAGGTTGACCTTGCCTTCCCGAATCGATTTAACCTCAGTGCCAACTAGCTCGATCCCAGCCTCATAGGTCTCCAAAATCTCGTACTGGAAACGGGCCTGACGGTTATCGCTGACAACTTTGACGCTTTCATTCTTCTCGCTCATGGGACTATTTTAGCGCGATCGCTTCCCTGGCTAGCCTTCCCTACAGAAGATTTTGGCTCAAAGTTGGGCAGAGCCGATTAGCCCTAGTTTTGGACTTACTAAGTAGCTTTAAGAATTGTGTGGATGGAATTGAGACCAAAGTTCTCAAAATTTTATACGAATTGCATCCTACGATACAAAACTCAGTGCTCAAATCCCCGAAGTTTCTAGTATTCCTTAATCATTTCATTACTCGCAGCAATCAGTGGAGCAAGCCTTCTTAGAGAAATGATGTCAAGACACTGAATCTGCGGTCTGAAAAGCCATTTCGGACTGTCGTCTCCCCTGTCTTGAGGAGAAGGCCCTACCAAATTGATGTCGTTTATTCACCGAGCAAAGTCCCGTTATGATGTATCGCTCAACGCTCAAAAAAACCCTTGAAAAGCGAAAACTCGATCGCGCTTCCAAGTGGTTCAATCCCGATTGGTACGCCAAACAGCTAACCCCCTCTTGGCAAGCCTGCATTCCCCTTGCTCTGATCATTGTGATGCTGTGGGGCTACGCTGGAATTGCCCAAACGCCACCGCCCACGATCGAGTCTGTCTCCCAGGCCACCGCAGAACTCAAAATTGGCATCGACACCATGTGGGTGATGATCGCCGGAATGCTGGTTTTCTTTATGAATGCGGGTTTCTGTATGTTAGAGACAGGCATGTGTCGCCAAAAAAATGCCGTCAACGTGCTGGCAAAAAACTTAATTGTGTTTGCCCTGTCCACCGTCGCATTTTGGGCGATCGGCTTTGGACTGATGTTTAGCAACGGCAACAACTTTTTGGGCACGAGCGGCGGCTTTTTCCTCACGGGTGCTGACAACAGCCCGGCGATGGGAGATGCCTACCAGGGGATTTTCTCAGCCTTAAATTGGACAGGCGTACCGCTGGGTGCCAAGTTCTTCTTTCAACTCGTGTTTGCCGGGACAGCAGCGACGATCGTCTCTGGGGCAGTTGCCGAACGCATCAAATTTATTGACTTTTTGATCTTTAGTTTGCTGCTGGTAGGAATTGCTTACCCGATTACGGGTCACTGGATCTGGGGCGGCGGCTGGCTGGCTGATGCAGGCTTCTATGATTTTGCTGGCTCGACAGTGGTGCACGCAGTGGGCGGTTGGGCCGCGCTGATGGGGGCGGCTTTCTTGGGGCCCAGAATTGGCAAATACAACTCTGACGGCTCTACAAATGCTCTGCCTGCTCACAACATGAGTATTGCGACCTTGGGGTCACTGATTTTGTGGCTCGGCTGGTTTGGCTTTAATCCTGGTTCGACGATGGGTGTCGGCAACGGTTCTCTGATTGCTCACATCGCGCTAACCACCAACACAGGTGGGGCATTTGGTGCTTTGGCTGCGACGATCACCGCCTGGGTCGTTTTGGGCAAGCCTGACCTCTCGATGGTGATCAACGGATTGCTGGCGGGTTTGGTGGCTGTTACGGCCCCTTGCGCGTTTATCAATGCGGGGTCTGCGGCGGTAATTGGTGCGATCGGCGGCGTGCTGGTGGTTTTTGCAGTCGGCTTCTTTGACAAGTTAAAAATCGACGACCCAGTGGGTGCGGTTTCGGTTCACTTGATCAATGGGGTGTGGGGCACATTGGCTCTGGGTCTATTTAGTCAGGGGGGCGAGTTTGGGGCGGCTCCGGCTCCAGCCGCAGGCTTGTTTTATGGTGGCGGCATCAATCAACTGTGGGTGCAGTTCTTGGGTACGATTTCTGTGGCTGGCATCACTGTTTTGCTCTCCAGCATTTTCTGGATTTTACTCAAATCAACGCTGGGTATCCGTGTTACGGCTGAAGAAGAGTTTGAAGGACTGGACATTGCTGAACACGGCATGGAAGCTTACGCTGGCTTTATGAAAGAAGTCCCCGGACTGTCGGGTGGTGGTAGCAGTTCTCCGACGGGTGAGATTTCTGGTAGCGCCAAACCTTATTTGTAAGCTTGATTGGCTTCGTGAATTCGATCGACTTCATCAAGAATCCCTCTATCGAATTCGCAAGTCATTAAATCTGGTTGCTGTGGTTGAAATTTGGAACTTATGGATCGTTTTTTGAGAACGCGATCGCCCTGAGCTTCTAGTTTTAATCCCAGCAATTTTTTTGCATTTCGATCGCCCTTCAAAGGTTGTGAAAGTCAGCTATGTCAGTAGCGAAGGAAGCTTTCATAACATTGGGGTTCCCGCCGCTTTGGGGCAACTCATCCCACGATTCAGCAATGCCCAGCATGAGTATCCGCGAATAGTCTGACAAGGTGAGTGGATAAAACGAAGGCTCCCAATGGTTGACGATCGGGAGCCTTTAGTTATTTAAAGTAAATCTCTGAAGTGAAGCTAACGGCGTTTTTCTTGTTCTCTTGCTTTTTCTTGACGACGACGATCGCGCCAATCACTCAGCGTCAGGTAAGCAATCCCGCCAGTGACCACAAACAACAGCCCAAAAGCCACTAAAACAAGTGTGCTAAAAACAGTGGATTCCACAATCTCTCCCAAAATATCTCAACGGTGGGTCTTGAGTTTTAAGCCATCATCAACTCAAAACTCAAAACTCAGCACTTAGAAGCCGTTGCGTCCCCAAATCACCATTGAGATAGAGAACGTAAACACCGACAAAAGCGCGACCCAACCTAAAGTCAGAATATCCATAGTGGCACTCTCAAAAACATTACGAAAGGATGCTAACCATCATCATAAAACAAAGATGTGGTAGCTTTACTCTGGGTTTGAGAATTGTAAAGATGAATGGATCATCTGATATGACTTTGGTGGAGCGAGTTGAGTCAGTCAAGGCAGGCATTTTTTCGGCGCTGTCGGTTGCGATCGCCTTTACTTTAATGACCTTGATCAATCGATTCATCGGAGCGATCGGGGTTGAGCCGTTGGCGGAGTTGCAGACTGCTTCGGTGAATGCGCTGTTAAGTGGAGCGATCGCGATCATCGCTGGCTTTTTGTTTGGCATTACTTATCGCTACGTGATTCGCCAAGACCAAAATTCTCATCTCAAGTCGGGCGCTGTTTTGGCGTTTGGGCTGGTGCGAGGATTGGCGCAGATTGATGTTGGGGTAGCGAGTCGGGGCGTTTTGCTGCCGTTTGTCGTTTTGGCGATCGAGAGTGTGTTGTTGTTTGCGATCGCTCGTCTCATGCTCGATTGGACAATGGCTCAAGGCTGGCTCAGACCCTTTCGCGGCATGTCTTGAAGCTAGAGAAGTTTGACCGCCAACCCACCCGCGATCGCAGAGGTAATCGCCGAAGTGAAGGCGATCCCAAATAGCCACCAGGCGGCCGTCGCAACTCCTTTGCGCGTTTCTTCTGCTTGATGCTGTGCTTGTTGTTTGAGTACTTCAAGACGCTGCTGAGTTTCTTGTTGAAGGTGTTGGGCTTGTTGTGAGAGGCTGAGACGAACGGAGTCAATCTGATCGACAATCTGATGCGCGATCGACTCAGGTAAATCATCGCGAGATTTAAGAAATTCCAGGATGGAGTCGCGGTTAACTGCACTGAGACGATGACTGAGCGAGGCAATTCCCGCTTGAGGATCGGCTAGTAGCGACTGAACATCTTGCTTGATGCGATCGTAGTCCAGGTCAGGCAGTTCTAGAAATGTCAGGCGATCGCGCAGTTGAGTGACTGTGTTGGCGATCGTCGTTTGCATCTGTTGTTGGATTTGCTGTAGCTGTTGAGTGAAGTGTTGCAGGTTTGATTCGACTTGTTCGACAATCTGGTTGGCTTCTGTTTCGGTCAGATCCGATCGCTGTGAGAGGAGTGAAATCAGCGCGGTGCGATCGAGGTGAGAGATGCGATCTCTTCGAGTTACCCGCAAGGGGTTGCTCAAGTGTTGTAATCCTGATCTTGAACTGTGTAACAACTGTTGTAGGTCGTGTTGAATATTCTCTGGCGTTAGTTCTTCTTTATCGGTGTTGCTGAGATAATCTGACAGCGTTTCTGAAAACCCTCGATCGGGTGTTTCTGTGCCCAGTGTTTTTGTGCGTAATGCCAATCGTCTTGGAGCCTTGCTCAGATGGTGAATGGGAACCGTCGATCGATGAATTTTGCTGGCTGCATAGACAGGGTTTGGCTCAGACTCGCTCAACTGATTCCAGGCTTTTTCTAGCTGTTGGACAAGTTGTTGAATGCGCTTTTCGCTTAAGTCCTGGCGATCGATTAATCGCTGTTGAATGGTGGTGCGATCAAAGGTTGGCAAAGCTGGTTTGAGGTCGGCTAAGTCGCTCTGACAGTCTTTGACAAAGTGTTTGACTTGGCGTTGAATATTTTTAGCCGTTAGCTTTTCATTAACATCACTAATGTAGTTCTCAAATCTATTCCATAAACTAGTCGCTTCTGTGTCAATTTCTTGATCACGTTCGCCTTCACTGATCTGAATCTCTGTGAGAACGGTTTGACGGACGGCTTCGAGGCGATCGACTAGCTTGCTCAATTTAGCGGGTGTCAGATCGTCCCGTTTTTGCAGCACTTTCGTCAAATAATCAGGATTCAACGGTGCCAGTTGTTTTGAGATTTCTGCGGGGTCGGCCTCTGGGTCATAAATGACATCTTTAAATTCTTGCTGCACTGTTTTGCGCGTCAGTTGCCACGGGTAAGCATGGAGCAAATAATCTTCGACATCGGCTTGAATCAAATTGACGGGTGCGGAGGATTCCCCAGTCAAGGATTGAAGCTGACCCAAAATCTTGCTCACATCCCAATCTGATAAATCCACTCGTCTCAAAACGGTTCTTGCTAACTGTTTGAGGTCTAAAGACTGCATGGCCCCTTGTCGGGAACTGGACGCGGTTTCTTGTTCCTGCGGTTTGGGCAACCAGTCTGTTAATTGTTGAGTCAAAACGTCTGGCTGGGCAGACTGCAAAAAATCCAGCAGTTGCGATTGGGGGGCAGTTTGAGAAGCGCCCTCTTGCCAGACCGATTCGAGTTGGTCGAGCAATTGATTGACATCTCGCTGAGACAAGTCCGTTTGATCCTGAATCAGAGCCGATAGAGAGGCGCGATCGAACTCCACAGGCATTCCTGCTGCAACGCTTTTTAAGTCAGATTGATGAATCATCTCAGCCAACTCATTGCGAATCGTTTGCAAGTCTAACTGAGGTGACGGCAGCGTTTGTAAATAATTTTGCAGCGTTTCGACAACCGTTGTTTGAGTTTTGTCGTCCGTCGTGCTGATTTCTTTGCTGATTTCTTGCTGTAGCGATCGCAGGGCTGATTCTTGAGCGGCAATTTGTTCTCGAAGCGTATCTGTAATTGATTGTTTTTTGCGTCCCGAAACTGCTTCCATTACCGTTGTCATTAATCCTTGGAGACCCGATGCCAGCGTCCCAAAAATGGCTCCTAAAAGAGAACCAACCGCCTGAGAACTCACCCACACCCAAATCAAAAGATACGCCGCCCAAATCACAATTCCCAGGATTGCTCCCACAATCAGACTAGTAGAGAGACTCAGCTTCACCGCCAAAAAACAAGCAATAAACAACACCCCATTCACCGTAAGCAGCGTTCCTGCCCCGACCGCCCATCCGATCACATGCCCATTTGATTTAGGCTGATCAGACTTTGGCTCCTCCTCATCAAGCTTTGTGGGAAGATACCCGATCGCTGTCACACCTGCCGCAACCCCAAAACTCGTCAGCAATAATTGGACGGCAAACGCAATCAGCAATCCCGTGAGCAGCGTGGCGAAAATTGGCGGAGCAGATGAGATCATGACTTCTCCCGGTGTTTGACCCTGATGCTACTCATCTTTTTTGAGCCTCGCGCCTCTCTCAAGTGAGAACTGTGCAGCGTCGTGAGTTAGAGAATCGCTAAAACGGCAGCGCTTTATCTGCATAACGACGATCGAGATCTCTGATAACCGATCACAGATGCAAACCCCCAATCTTGTGACTCACCTGATATGTTCAACTCGACTCGAAACAGTGCGCTACTCGATCGTGCTTCTGCAATTCAATCTTCGGTAGAAGGTTTGTCTGCGCTGACCACTCAGCCACTCGGCAGCTTGTTGAAACTGGGGGTCTGAGTTCCGTCATCGTTTTCGCGCACCATTGAGATGTGTTCTCGTTCACGAACGATTTCAAAACCAAGAGTTGTGAGCGCTCTGATGACTCTGGCTTTGGGCGCGTCTTTGGGAAACTTGGGCATTAGACGGTTGTTTCTGCGACGAAGGCTTCTAGAACGAAAGATTCTGGCTCAAGGACTGCTTCACCGAAGGTCTCAATGTGAAATCGGATAGCGGATTTGACATCGGCTAGGGCTGCTTCGTAGGTGTCGCCCTCGCCAACGACTACGCCTTGAATACCCAAAGGATAGGCAACGTAGCCATCAATATGTTTTTCAACAATGATTTTAATGTTTTGCATCGCGTTGCTTCCTCATCTCAATTTCGCTCATCGGTAACACGCTCATCGGTAACAACAGTGTATCTTCAATTTCTTGCCGCACGTCTCGACTGAGAGAGCGATCGCTGTTGGTTAGAAAACGGGTTTTTCAGAGGTTGACTTGACGGGCTGCTTCGGCTTCTAGAAAGGCGAGGGTGGCGGAGGCTTCTGCGAGATATTGGGCGATGTTGGCACGAACGATCGGGTCTTGCTCTCGCTGCAATTCTTTGACGTGAAACAGGACTCTGAGGCGGCATCCTTGCAGAGATTCGGGGTCGATCGCGTAGCGGTGTGATTCAGACATCCAGGCTTTCCTCCTGCACTTCAACTCTAATTAGTTGGCGGTTAAGTTCAGAGTATACAAACTTTACACCTGCCATAATGTCTTCCAACTGATTCACTCCCTACTATTTTTTCGCACTTCGATCTCTTGCCGCACGTCTCGACTGAGAGAGCGATCGCTGTTGAGACGATCGCCTAACAGCGTCAATCGGCAAACAAAATGACAAAGCCCTCTTGAGCAAAGTGCTTGTCGTGAGTCAGTACTTCAGTCAGTCCAAGCTGACGCATCGTGTTCATCGAGATGCAATCCGTGAGACTGTATTCTTTGTCAGATCGAGTTTCATACAGTTCAATACCCGCAAGAAATGAGTCGCGAGTTTGCTGAATCACCCGAATTCTTGGATTCATCATGGTGCTTTTAACAAGTTCAACGGCACGTTTTCGCATCAAAGTTCTGCGAGTTGAAGAGAAAGTAAGCACTTCAACAAAAATTTCATCTGTTGTAAAGATTTGCGCTGTGTTGAGGGTGTTTGCAACAGTTTTAACCCTTGAATGCCATTCATCGCCTGGATTAATAAACGCAATCTAATAAAATGTGTCAGCAAATACAACCTTCATTTCGGTCTTTTGGGACTTCCGTAGATATAGTGATCATGTTGTTCAGCGCCATCTTTTGGAAGTTGAGCAATTTCTTCCTCGGTCATGTCGGCGGTCAACCGTTCCATCAGTTCTAGCAAGGTTTCACTTCCTGATATATCAACCTCATCTGTTTCAGTAGCAAAATTTCTGTGTGTAGCTGTTTCTAATTCAGTCTTTTGCTGTTCCTGTCGGGTTTGAGTCAGCAGCAAAAAATTAAAGACTTCCTCCACTACAGTGTCTGGTGCCTGTTCAATGGACTGGATTAATTGTTCTTTGGTTATCATCCAACTCGACCTCTGTTCAGTAGTTTCATTCTAATTCTTTGGAGTTCATTCCTTTTGTTCTTTTCTCAATCTCCGATATGGGCAGTAATAACGTCTCTTCAATCTCCTGCCGCACGGCTCGACTGACATAGCAATCACTATTCAAGCACTCTATCAGCAACAGATTGGCATCGTAATACTGCTGTAGTAGTTGCTTTTGCTCGTCACTAAACTGCCTATCGCGACCGATGTTGCGATGAGCAACAATTGCGGTTCTTAGTTGAGCGGTTCAAGTCTAGTAGTGAAAACTTAGAAAGAAGTTGATGTTTACAAGTCGGCAGAGGATGATTGTTAAAAGAAATCAATGATGTGCTGTGCGAAAGAATCATACTCTTGGGTCATTCTATTCATCAGGTCTTTTTGAGAATGTGACCAGCTTTTGAATATTGTCGGTACGCGCATAGACAAATATCTTAGAGGTACATTCAGCTTTTGAATCTCAGAAGCCATAACATTTAGATCTTCAACTTTTGCTATTGGTTTACTGTCCACAAAATTTGGCAAGCATTCATAACTTGATATGCCTTTTAACCTTGGTATCAAATCATTTTCTACACTATTCAAAATTTTATCAAGGTGAGCTTTGTCAGCACCAATCTCTTTACGCTCGCCACTACTGGTATACCTTATTGTGTCAAACCCATTAAAGATCCAACCACCAAACTTTGGTTTACCCTTGAGTGGAATTACTTTATCGTACTGATTTGAAATTTCATACCGATTCCTCCCTTGATTCCAATCTTCAACGAAGGATGGCAATACTTCGCCTATCAAACTAACGCAATATGCGGAAAATGAGTCTGGCGTACAAGGTACTAGAAAGTAGTCAGAACAGTATAAGGCTGAACGCACAAGTGTATTGAATGAGGGTGGTAAATCAATCAAAATATAGTCGTACGTCTCTCTCTCTTCCTTCAGCCTTTCTACTAGGAGAAATGGAACAAGAAATCTATATAGACCTGTTCCTTGTACTACGTCTGTACCAACAGTAAGTATGTCAGCGAAACTATTGAGCCAAAAATCACCAGGGATTACATCTATGAGACGTTGATTGTGAATTGTATGAACCTTATCATTGAGCGTGTTTAGCTGATACTTTGGCTGAGTTCGGTAAATTTTGCTGCTTTGTGTTGGTTGAAGAGAGGGTTGAGCAAATGCTCTAATAGTCCTACCAAATGGATGCTCTTCTGTTCTAATGAGGTACGCAGCAAATTCTTCATACCCAATTGTTGCAATGGAAAGATTGCATTGCGGGTCAAAGTCAATTAGAAGGATTCTCTTTCCTTTCTCCGCAAGTGATGCACTCAAATTAAAGACAGTCGTTGTCTTACCAACACCACCCTTATTGTTGAAAAAAGAAATAATTTTGGTCACGTTTTTTAGTCTCGTAATTGCACGGTCACACACAGTATAAATAGAAGTAAATAACTTGTAGGTTAAGATGCTCTAAAATTAGTTCGGTAAAGAGGCTGTAACCACAAAAAGTATCTGAGAAGAAATTTCCTTCTCATTCAAAGATCGCCCTCTAAACTGCAACGAACACGCAGTGAAGCGAAGCGATCGCCCTTTCAACCACAACAATTAAACTCTGAGGTCAAGCATTCCGATTTGAAACGAGAACAATCGTGTTGTGAAGTGAAACGATCGTGTTGTGAAGTCAAACAATCAAATTTTGAGATGGAACGATCGCATTGTGAAGCGAAACGATCGTGTTGTGAACACCAACATTCCGATTTGAAACGAGAACGCACCCTCCGGGAAGCGAAGCTACCGTGTTGTAAACAGCAACATTTCTGTTTTGAAGCGGAACGATCTCTTTCCCTGACCAACGCAATATTAAAATAGCGGTAGCAATCTGCTTGAGGAACGATGAATACGATCGTCACCAACCCAAAACTCAGCAAAATTTTGGCAGAATTGAAGGCACAGTTTGAGATGGTGCATGGCGATCGGCTCCTTCATCTCATTTTGTATGGCTCTCAAGCACGAGGCGTCGCAGAATTTGGTTCCGATATCGACGTTTTAGTTGTGCTGAAAGCTCCAGTCAATCCAGGTGAAGAAATCTTGCGAACCGGGCAAATCGTTGCAGATCTCTCACTCCAACATGACGAAGTGATCAGTTGTCTATTTATGGATGAAAACCGTTACCAAACTCGCAATGGTTCCCTACTGCGGAACATACGCAAAGAGGGCATCCCGCTGTGACAGACGGCCAGCTTGAGCTTTTGCTAAAAGCACGTCAAAGTCTCTCTGCTGCAAAGTTACTTTTAGACAACCACTATCCAGATTATTCAGTTTCTCGTGCTTGATAGAAGCGCAAGACTTGCGAAACGCAGGAGATTATGGGCAACTGAACGCTATCAGCAGTGATCAAGCCACCGAGCAACTCAACCGCGCCGACCCCTTGCGGGTAACTCGAAGAGATCGCTTTCTCAAACTTGCTGAAACACTCCTCGGCGATCTGCCACCTTAAATGAACGTCGGTTCGATGAGAGCGGTTCGCTTCGTTTCAATCGGCTTCAGCCCCCTAAATCCCCCAAAATTGGGGGACTT
>NZ_JBJPHU010000148.1:0-14744 GCF_052939515.1 Phormidesmis sp. 146-33 | reverse complement strand
ATGACTAAAGCCGAAGGCAGAGACGACGTTTTTTGCATCAAATTTTCTTGTATTGGTCAGCATCTTATTGTAAGCGCAATTTTGAGCGATCGGCAGATTTACAGGTGGATAAGTCCCTAGAGTTTGAATTCCTTAGAGCGCATTAGTACAAGTACAGTCGGCCGCGCGATCGAGATCAACCAGAAGTGTTTACCATCACTGCGATCGGTAAGAACAATGTAATCACAGTTCCCTGATTGATTTCACTTTTAATCTGCAAACTTCCGTGCTGTAAGTGACAGACTTGTTGAGCGATGGCTAATCCCAACCCCATTCCCCCTCTAGGGCGAGAATTGTCTCCTCGGTAGAATCGCTCAGTTGCGCGACTAATGGCATCAGCAGCCATTCCGTGCCCGTAGTCTTGGACTTGGAGAGGAACATAGTATTTCTGATTCTGCTCTACCGGAGAAAGAATGTTCAAAGAAACAACCTTTCCATCAGAGGCATACTTAATCGCATTATCTAGTAAATTAATGATGACTTGCCCTGTCAAGGCTGGGTCGATTTGCACGGCTGGTGGTGTTTGTTTGACACACAGTTTTAGCTCCAGTCCTGCTTTATTCGCAGACGCTTGCATTCGAGAGAAACATTCTTGGGCGATCGCTACCACAGACACCGCTTCTGGTTGAATCTGAAGTTGTCCTGCATCTGCTTTTGCCAATAACAACAACTGCTCAACCAAGTGAGATAAATAATCTGTTTCGCGGCAAGCGCGTTTCAAATACTGCTGTGCTTTCTCACCATCCACCACCCCATCGATCACGGCTTCTAGTCCAATCCGCAATGTGGCCAGCGGCGTTCTCAAATCGTGGGAGACGTTCGCAACTAATTCTCGACGCACTGCTTCTTGAGATTGGAGGGCTGCAAGCGTTTCAACCAGTTTGTCCGCCATTTGGTTTAGCAGATGACTGAGTTGAGCAAGTTCATCATTTCCTTTCAGCCAAGAACGAGCGGTATAGTCCCCAGCCTCAAGGCGCTGCGTTTGACGGTGCAGTGTTTGCAGGGGGCGTGTCACAGTACGCGATAGCAGAAGTCCGGTCGTGATAGCGATCGCTGTCGCTGCAATAGTGATTCCCATCACAATACCTTTCACTTGTTCAGCAAACTGCCTTGGTCGTTTGAGCGGCATCGCCACATAGACTGCACCAATGATTTGATCGCCCCGTTTAATCGGAGCCGTACTGTAAAGCCACCAAGGATACTGGGCATCGATCGCGACCCAAAACTCCCCAGCTTGAGGTGAACCTGCCAGCGCTTTAGTAATAGGGTCTGAAGGAAGCTCGATCGCGCTTGAATCTGCGACTCCCTGGCTCATGACTTGCGCGTTTGCAGATGGGTCAAGAATTATTACCTGAACTTTCTGCTGTTGGCTGGTAAGGTCAGATAATTGACGAGCGAGTGACGATCCTGGCTGTGCCGAAAGTTGGGCTGCTAATACGGTTGACTGTCGCTCTAAACTCGCCTGAGCATCCTGAACAAAAAATTGCTTTAGGGCTGAATCCAATATCCAAGACAGCCCAATGAGACTGCCTAATGTCACCGTTAGCAGCGTGAGTGTTAAACGAGTGGAGACACTCTGCCACGGTTTCATACTTCCCCCACGACAAAGCGATAGCCTACCCCCCAAACCGTTTGTAGATAACTTGGGTGTGCCGAGTCTAGCTCAATTTTTTCCCGCAACTTCCGAATATAAACATCGACGACTCGGACATCCCCCTCAAAGTCATAGCCCCAAATGTGTTCTAGCAGTTGTTCGCGGCTATAAGCCCGTCCAGGAGAATTAACTAGCTGTGCCAACAGATCAAACTCTCTACCGCGCAAATCAAGTAATTCGCCATTTAGAAATGCCTGCCGCTGGTCGCGATCGATCACAATTCCCCGCGCCCGTCGCACATCCCGATAGCCAACGCTATAGCTGCGTCTTAGCAGCGCTCTAACCCGCGCAATCAGTTCTTTAACGCTAAAGGGCTTAGTCAGATAATCATCAGCACCACTTGCTAAACCATGAACGCGATCGCTTTCATCAGCGCGTGCGGTCAACATCAAAATCGGAACAAAGCAGTCTGCTTTACGCAAAGCTTGACACACTTGAAATCCATTCAAATCTGGCAGCATAATGTCTAACACAACCAAATCTGGATGAAAACGCTGAACTTGAGCCGTGCCATCTGTGCCGTTGTGTGACACCAAACAGCGCCATCCTTCCCGCTCTACGTAAAGTTGTATGGTTTCACACAGGTTCGTATCATCGTCAACCAGCAAAACAGTTGTAGCAGCCATAGGTTTATTTGTGATGGAACCGCATCTTAGATATCGTAGTTTGAATCTGCTGCCCACTGCTACGGACGATGTTCCAATGCGCCAGAATGTGCAAAATGATGCAAGCAAGAAACAGATAGGAGAGCCAAAAATGTAGGCTTCTAGCAGTTTCAACCACTGCGTTGTTTTTGGTAAAGATGGGAGTGACTGTTGCAAGTCCGAAAAAAGGCACCTGACTGCCGTAAGAGTTTGCAATCAGAAAGCCCGTTATGGGAGCAACTAACATGAACCCATAGAGAACAGTGTGCAGGATAAACTTAAGTATCCAATTGTCTGTAGGAGTGGGTAAACGTCGCGAGTATTTGCTCCAGACAACCCGAATGAGCAGAGAAATCCGAGCAATGAGTAACATCATCACCAAAACTCCGATCGATTGGTGTAAAAAAGAGAGCAGTCCTTTTGGGCCAGTATAAAACGCTCCTGTCTGAAGCCGAGCCACGATCGCGCCAGTGAGGTATACCAGCAGAAAACAAGCTGCCATGATCCAGTGTAAGGACATAAGCTGTTTGAAGGCACTCGTTGTTCGTCTCGTTGAGTCGATCGCTACCGTTCGAGTCATGGAATTTGTCTCCTTTGTTCAGCTTTGAATCGTTCACTCTGATGTTCCTAAACGAACTTTAAAAATCTGTGAATGTACAGAAAATTTTGTCGAAGGGAAAGCGAATATTCAAAACGCAAAAAGCTGAGAGGTAACTCAATCGCTACCCCTCAGATGCGATCAAGACAGAACGTTTAGAACAGGCTAAAATCTCTACTAGAGTAGCTGTTTAAGCTTTGCAGCCCTGCATCTCCAGCCTGATTGGTGAGATTGGCAAGGACACTAATCGTTCCACCGTTGCCAAGATCTTGAGAGTAGACGAGGCGGTTAATTCCAAGGGTTGTGTTGAAATAAACAAATACCCCTTCAGTCGCTGTGATGGCATTATTTGCTGCGATCGCGCTTGCAGCAGACGCAGCATTGGGAAATGGGTCAAGCATCACAATGAAGTTACCATCACCCGCGATCTCTGAAGTAATACCTTTTTGAAGATTGATCTGATCAATACCGAGGTCGCTCCCTTTGAAAGTAAACTGATCGCTCCCAATCTGATAGTCGGTGATGATATCAGGAGTGTTGAGAGCTTGAATGCCAGTGGTGCCAACAAGGACTGGTGTTCCTCCAGAAAAAACGTTGCCAGCTATCACAAACCGATCTCTGCCATTGCCCCCCGTCAGCGTGTCGATTCCTTCACCACCAAAAAGAATGTCACGCCCTTTTCCACCTAGTAGACTGTCATTGCCAAGTCCGCCAATCAAAACATCATTGCCGTTTCCACCATCTAATTGGTCATTGCCTGCTTCTCCTAAAAGAAAGTCTCTACCTCGTCCGCCAGAGAGACTGTCATTCCCCTGGTTCCCTAGACTAAAACTACTGCGTCTAAAAGCAGAGATGCCCGACTCAAATACTGGATCTTGGAAAGGCTGTTTGGCAATGTTAGTGGAAAGTCCATCACTCAAGCTTCCATATGTCCTGTAAGATTCAACTAGCTGCATTGGTTTCATCATCATTAATTCCTGGGCAAGTTAGCGACAGAACATGAGAATTGCTGTCTAACTTTAGATTGAAGGAGAAACTTTAAAAATCTGTGAATCTGTCATCTGCAATGTTCAAAATGAATCCATTTAATAACGCGATCGCAATTAGTAAGATAACGAATCTAGCATTGCCATTCCGCGTGTTCCATGAATTGCTGGGAAATCGTCTGGCTCTAAGTTCTCACCTTTTTTGAGCATCAGTAACCGAGCCTGCATTGCGGCAACTTCCACTTGTTGTGAAGCGATAATTTCTCCAGCAAGTTGACGAACAAGCGGATCTCTTCCGTAGAGTAGAACAAGCCGCGCCATCTCTACAGCCCCTTCATGATGTGGAATCATCATCGCGAGAAAGTTAATATCTGGTTCGCCTATTGTGTCAATCTGATGCATTTCGGTCATCATTTTTTTCATCCCAACCTCCATCGCTTTGGAGAAAGCTACAAATTGACTAACTTGGCTAGAAGTTTTGGAATGTCGAAAATGAGGGTGACTTAACTCATCGGCAAGTGCTGGAAATGGTTGGAGTTTTAACAAGATGAGCGCGATCGCTAAGAGTTGAAAAAGACGTTGGAAAAGACCTTGAAAAAAACAATGACGAATCATGATAAACCTCCAAATCATCCGGCAGTTTGGCTAGAAGTTCCCGGACGCACATAAACAAGATTGATACTTTTCTTGTTGCGTAACTTACCAGAGGGCAGTGTTAATTCACCTAATGGGATCTGAGCGATGAAGGCTGGTTTGTGGGGTTTTGACACATCGAAGACAGTGCAGACGGTTTGTCCCGCCGCAGGTGTACCCGGCAACTCATCCTGTTCATGGGCGATATAGAGACGAGTATTCTCCGGATTTGTCCACAGCCCATGCGCCTCTCGTCCGTGGGTGAAAAATGTACCAATAACTTGCCGTTTTCCAGCAGGCTGCGATCGATCAATAATGACAACCTGACTCGATGCAATGCCCCTCAAACTGTCATCATCCACTCGTGCAAGTGTGACATAAGCGACTTTTCCTTGAGCGTTTTCAACGAATTCTAAATGATTGGGACGAGCACGATCGCCCAAAGCAAAAACATCCAAAACCCGATAGGAACCATTGGTTTCTCGCACTGAAATCGTATCGGCAAGTTTATGAGAAAACCAAATTTCTTGACCGTTTGGCGTAGTTTTCTGAAATGGAGTAAAGCCAAAGCGATCGTATTCACGGTTATCCAGGCGCATTTTTAGCTTGGGACGGCTCAACCCATTGCCATCCGGATTCACGTCAAACACCTCGATCAACGGCACTTTTTGAGAAATGACAAAAGCAGTTTGACCTTCTTGTGAAAACCAGATTTGTGCAGGGCCGTTGAGCGTTTGAATATACTGTCTCACGCCCCCCGTTGTGATGCCTTGTTGTAGTGCAGTGAGAGCCGCTTTGACTTCTACGATCGCAATCCGATTTTCACCTCGCAGCGCCACCCAGAGTTCTTTGCCATTTCGAGTAAACGTGGGTTCATGGGGTTCACGACCTAACAAAAGACCGCTGGATAACCAGTCTGAATTCACGGCTTTGTCTGGTGCTGTAAAGGAATTAGCTCGATTGCCAATCACTCGTTTGGTTTCGACATCAATCAGATAGAGATTGCTGGTTCCTCGACCTGTCACTGCCAACAGTTGCGAATCGGGTGAAGGAGCCGAGCCATGAATGTGAATTGCGCCATGATAAAGCGGTTTAGCGATCATTGCAGCTTGCGTTGGCATGACTCCACCTGTGACAAACCGAAAGGGCGGACGCGGATCTTCATCAAAACTCGTCAGGTTGATTGTCGTTTCGACTTGATTTATTAAAGGGTTAATGACAGAGAGAGTATTAGAGTCTTCGTTGCAGATGAAGATGCAATCCTTTGCGGTTGATGTTCCAGGTTTTGCGGACTGAGCCGTGAGTTGATTCATTGTGAGTCCAGTTGCGATCGTGACCGTCCCTGCCACAAAATGCCGTCGTGTAAGAGCCATTGTGAATTCCCATTGTGATGAAAGTTAAATGAAGGCTGAAGAAAAAGCTGCTTCTGGACTGGAACTATGTTCCGACGATCGCTAACTGCGGCTGAGGTCTGCCAGTTCTGTATACGACAATGGCAACTTGCAATAAATCACAAGGAATCGATAGGCTAAATACTAGAACTCGTTGCATGATTGAATCTCCAAAATAGGGGGATATCAAGCTCAAGCGTTAGGTGTGGTTTGCCTGATGAGTTCCAGTGTTTAAGCAAGACTTTAAAAAAGTGTGAATTTCTGAATTTGTGCCAGGAAGCTGTGTGAAGCGATCGCGCGACCGTTTGTCGCTAAAATCACAGTAATTTGCCGTGCATTCGCAGAAAGTATACTGTATACCTTATTCAAATTAGTCGTCTTTTCACATCACTATGAATCATCTCAAAGCGATCATTATCGGGGCGGGAATGGGCGGCTTGGCGACGGGGATTGCCTTGCGGCAGGTGGGTTATCAGGTTGAGATCTTCGATCGCGTCAAAGAACTGCGTCCCGCTGGAGCCGGAATTTCTCTCTGGTCAAACGGGGTCAAAGTCCTGAATCGTCTGGGTCTGGGTAAAGAGATCGCCAGCATCGGCGGACAGATGGATCGAATGCAATACTTCAGCCAGACGGGTGAGTTGCTGACCGATTTTAGTTTGGCACCGTTGATCAATACTGTCGGACAGCGCCCTTACCCCGTTGCTCGTACCGATCTGCAACAGATGCTATTAGATGCGTTTGGGGCAGAAAATGTGCAACTCAATGCTAAACTAGTTGCCGTCGAACAAAATGCCGACCAAGTAACCGCGATTTTTGAAGACGGCCAGCGCGTGACTGGCGATGTATTAATTGGCGCAGATGGCACTCATTCCACCGTTCGGCAATACGTGTTAGGGCATCCTACAGAACGGCGCTACGTCGGCTATGTCAACTGGAATGGGCTAGTTCCGATTAGCGAAGATTTGGCACCCAAAGACAGTTGGGCAATCTATGTCGGTGAACACAAACGCGCTTCGATGATGCCTGTGGGCGGCGATCGCTTCTATTTCTTTTTTGATGTCCCACTTCCCAAGGGCACCGTCAGCCAACCCGAACAGCATCAAACCGAACTGATGGACTTCTTTAAAGGCTGGGCGACTCCTGTACAAACTTTGATCCAGCGTTTAGATCCGTTGCGTACCAATCGAGTTGAGATTCATGATGTTGATCCGTTAGAGCGGTTGGCCAAAGGACGGGTCGTGTTATTGGGCGATGCGGCACACAGTACGGCTCCTGATTTTGGGCAAGGTGGCTGTCAAGCGATCGAGGATGCTGAAGTCGTTACGCGCTATCTCATTACCACAAATATTAGCGTAGAGGATGCTTTACTCAGATACGAATCAGAACGCAAAGGACGCACTTCTGATGTCGTCTTAAAAGCCAGGAAGCGATCGGAAATGACACATGGCAAAGATCCAGAAAAAACACAAGAATGGTATCAAGAACTCAAGCAAGAAGATGGTTCTAACATCATGAAAGCGATCTCAAATACGATTCTAGCTGGCCCAATGCGTTGAGCGCAAAAATCACTATGACTGGTAAACTAACAACTCACGTTCTGGATACTGCCCACGGATGCCCCGCCGCAAACCTGACGATCGAACTGTGGGCAATCGAATCTCTATCCCAAAAAACACACCTCAAAACCCTGGTAACGAATACTGATGGACGCACCGATCGCCCGTTTCTAGCCGACTCTGAACTTAAAGTAGGACGCTATGAACTTGTCTTTTGGGTGGGCGACTATTTTGCCAAAAAAGGGGATGAGTTGCCGGAGGTGCCCTTTCTTGATCGCGTTCCCATTCAGTTTGGCATTGCAGATTCCACTCTCCATTACCATGTGCCTCTGCTGACTTCTCCGTGGTCTTACAGCACTTATCGAGGAAGTTAACATGAACTCGATCGCTCAACTCAATCAACTCAGTCAACCCGAATTTGTTGAAGTATTGGGAGCTATTTTTGAAGATACGCCTGCGATCGCTCATCAGGTTTGGCATCAACGACCCTTCAAAGATGTGACCGATTTACATCAAAAAATGATGGCTGTTGTAAATGACATGACTCAAGTCGAACAATTGACGCTGATTAAGGCGCATCCTGACCTGGGCAGCAAAACAAAAATGGCCGAAGCATCTGTCAAGGAGCAGTCTGGAGTCGGATTAGATCGCCTCACGCTAGAAGAGTACAACCAGTTTCAAGCGCTTAATCAAGCGTACAAAGATCGATTTGGCTTCCCGTTCATCGTAGCGGTTAAAAGCCATACAAAGCAGACTATTTTAGAAGCGTTTGATCGACGATTACACCACTCATTCGAGCTAGAAATCACGCAAGCGTTGACCGAGATTTTTGAAATTGCGCGGTTTCGATTACACGATTTGATTGATTGAATGCAAAGTCTGTAATGATAGTCTGCGTAGGAATGGGAGAGCTGAAATGAGTGACGCGATCGTTTGGACAAGTGACGCAGAGGCCCGACTGAAAGAAATTCCGTTTTTTGTGCGTCCGGCTGCCCGTAAAAAAATTGAGAAATTTGCTCAAGAAGCAGGTCTCAGCCAAATCACCGTTGAAGTGTACGAGCAGGCAAAAAAACAGTTTGGTTAAGTGATTCAACTAAACTATCGCACGCGCCGTCTCCGCTGTGACTTTGGACGAGAAATGCCCGCAAGCGCCACAATCGAACCTACTAGCCCGACTGCGTACCGTCCAAGGTGAGACTGCTTTTTGGGGCGTTCGGTTTGAATCTTCATCTCTGAGCGCTCATTCACCTTGGGCACATGAACCGCGTGTTTGGATGGTTCGATCGGCGTGCCTCGATATTTTGAATAAACCTGCGTAAACTCTGCCCCAAACAAAAGAATCTGAGCCGAATAAAACACCCAGATCAAAACGACAACAAAAGAACCTGCTGCCCCATAGGTCGAGCCAACACTGCTACTTCCCAGATAAAGCCCCAACAAAAACTTACCAATGTTAAACAGCAACGCTGTCACACCCGCTCCTACCCAGAGATTTTTCCAGGGAACTCTCACATCCGGTAGAAACTTGTAGATTGCTGCAATTAACATTGTAATTACGCCAAACGAAATCACAAAATTAAGCAACTGACCGACAATAACAAGGTTAGGAACAAAGTTGCCAAACAGATTTGAGATGCCCGCTAAGATTGCTGAGAGCACAAGGGAAACTAATAATAGAAACCCAATCACCAACACCATCGCGAATGACAAAAATCGAGATTGTAGAAAGCTACCGATTCCTTGCCCTGGTTTGGGTTTGACTTCCCAGATGGTATTGAGTGCGGCTTGCAGTTGACCAAATACACCCGACGCACCAAACAGCAAAAAGACCACCCCGGTAATCGTCGCGATCGTTCCTCCTGATCCTGGCTTATTTGCATTAGCAATCATCGTTTGGATCGCTTCTGCCCCTTCTGAACCGACTAATCCTTGAATCTGCCCAATCAGTTCACCTTTTGCGGCCTCTTCACCAAAGACGGCCCCGGCAATCGCGATCGCAATCAGCAACAGGGGTGCCAGCGAAAACACAGTGTAATAAGCCAGCGCCGCCGCTAGTAGCGGAACATTATCCTCACTCCACTCAGCAACGGTATCTTTGAGAATTTTTACAACATCTTTGAGTTTCATCGTCTCATTCCCTTCGTCAGTCTTACGGCCTATCGTCCACTACGGATACCCCAAGTCACATCGGTCTAGAGAAAGGGAAACGATCGCCAAAAACACCGCTCTTCGGAATAAGTTTGCCAATAAAACGTGAATTTGATGAAATCTCTCGCTCCGGTTGTCAATTCGAGCCGCTCCCTAAATCTCCTACGAGTGAGCAACTTTGAACCGTAAATCTAGTCTGAAAGTCCTCCAGATTGGGGGGTTGGGGGGCAGAAGCAGTTCACAACGAAGCGAAAAAACTCAATAGAATTCACATCAATACAAAATAAAAGGTGAGCCGAAGCTTTAAACATTCCGACCCACCTGCGGGAATCTAAGTTGTGAGTTCCTGACTTAGGCGATGTGTAACTTTTTCCTAGCCCCGTTTGAAGGGGGTTGGGGAATCGTACCGTTGGAGGCACAGTTTAGAGATCCCCTAATCCCTCTTCAAAAGCTACCGTGTACACACAAGTCGATCGATCTGTCATCGCCGAGATCCCCCGCCCCCTAAATCCCCCATTCTGGGAGACTTTGAGAAAGAAAGGCTTCTAGAATGCAAAGAAACTTCTCAGGGGTTCAAAGTCCCTCACTCGTGGGGGATTTAGGGGGCAGAAGCCGACTCAAATGGAAACAATCCACTTGTTTATACACGGAATCTTCAAAAGGGGGACGTTGATCAGAAACTTGCACATTGCCTTGACTTAGCAGTTTTGACCTAATTGTGCGATCGTGCCTTGGCTCGTTCAATTTGTCGTTCTAGTGCGGCAATTCCTGGCTCAGAGGCTCGAAGTTCGGCTTCTGCAATGATCGGGTGTTCTTTGTAGACAGAGTTGAGCAGAATATTGAGAACGCCGCCTGCATCTGCCCGCCGAACCGCCTCATGCGTAATAATCTCACCCACATTCAAGATCACTTGGTCTTGAGGATCTAAAATCACGCGGGTAACAGGTCGTCCTAGTGCCGATTCGATACGTTGTTGGTGTTGTAGTCGCTCACTCCGTTTTTGAAGCGTCATAAACTGCTCTTTGAGTTGTTGCCACAGCGTACTGACATTTTCTTGAGCAATCAGCGCTTGTTCTCGAAGCTGAGTTCCGGTACTAGAAAAAGTATCGTTTGCCTGACGACGCACAACTGACAGCGAAGGCAAGCCAACAGATTCTAGAAGGGCCGCTTCTTGGCGATGAGATTGGGCGCGATCGACCATTTGATCCGTGACGATCTGGCCGGGAGCCGCAATAATGCGATCGTCTTCGTCCCGTACCATTCGCTGAACCCGCCGACCTTTGGCTTGTTCGATTATTGTTTGGGCAAACTCACTGCCTTGAGCGATCGCACTTCGAGACAAGGCTTGTAGTCTGGTGCTGGCTGACTGAGTAGACTCCTGCAATTGCCGATTAATCTCTGCCGTGAGGCTGCCGTTAGTGGCTCGATAAACCTGATCTAACACACCCAATCGCTGCGCCTCTTCTGCTAGAGACAGCGTAACGACTTGATCTTGAACCATCAAAACTAGCCCATCCAATGTGTAAATCGGACGATCAACCAGTTTGCCAACGACATGTTCTAGCTGCGCCTCTGGACTTACTAATGCATTGGTGATCGAAGCGGCTGCACTTTGACTGCCTTGATCAAATTGATCGCTGGCGCGACTGCTGGCTTCTTGAAGTTGTAGTTGGGTTGTTTGAGCAACTTCTTTGAGTCGATGATTCGTCTCTTCGGCAGATTGTTGTAGGCGCTCGCTGGCAGATTGTGCGGCGGATTGAAGGCGTTGGGTTGCGACTTCGGTGGATTCTTGAATTCGGCTAGTAGCGGTTTGAACTGCTCCCCGAATGCCGCCCACCTGCTCCGCCATCAAATCAGCCGTTTCGGGCGGGACAAACGTAATATCTTCGCCAATATTTACCGTTTTGGGAGCCGGGATAAACGATCGTCCGGAATAAGCATCTGCAAATAGACCACCCGATGCTTCATAACCTTCGATCGTGCCGCTCTGTTCATCAAAGTACAGGTCAACAATCAGTCCCAAATAGCGTCCATCTGTCGTCAAAATTCGGTCTCCTTTCAGCACCAGTTTATTCACTAAAACCGACTGAATTTCAGGAACTCGTTTTGCCGAAACGATCGCAGTTTTATCAGGAATCACAATCGCATCTGGCCCGATCGCTTGTATATTCTGCCAGGAAACCACCTGTGGCGACTGAAACAATCTCCCTTCGGTGACTAAAAAACCAAGTAGCTGATTGGCAGTCTGGTCAAAAATGAGATCCTGCACTCGTGCAATTCGTTTGCCTGTGTCAAAAGCAACTATGACTTTACCCAGAACATCACTACCTTTACGCATCTCTTTTCCTTATCTATTTGTACTAAAAGCTTCTCGAAGTTACCGAGCGGCAGACTGGTTTGCCTTTCAAGAGATTGAATATTCGTTACTCTCACGGTCTGTTGAACTAAGCTCGTTAAATCACTTCTTCAACTCGGCTTGGCTGATAGTTATATCGACCGTCTCGCCCAAATCCTTGAATCAAATTGATATAGCCTGCAAATTCTAGAAAGGTGCCCGCTGCGATCGCCAGCAACAGAAATAGCGCGATCGTCGAATCAGAATTAGAACGCTTGCCCACCAATCTCGGCATAGTATTTCTCCCTGTAATACAGTTTCAGTAAATCAAAGAGCAGTGTTTAGAAGCGTTTTCTACCTGGTGAATGTAGTAAAAACGATTCTAACGATTCTTACGTTTGTCTCAATACAGTGAGTGTATAGAGAACTTGACAGGCTTCGCACCTCTCAATAGATGTAAGTCTTATGGATAGGAATGATTAGTTTTTCGATGTTTTATTCAGCCGTAATTTATGAATTGTAATATTCATCCCCTAGAAACCATAGTATTGCTGAAAGCTACGCCAAAAGACAGAGAAAAAGCTGAGTTTTATTAAATAACTCCCCTCTCAAGATAGTGTGTTTGAAGTTACAGAAGGCATAATCTTTCCATTGAGCGACAATTACTATTCTTTAATGAGGACATCAATTATGGCTAACGAAACTGGTAAGAAAACTGCAACCGATACGTCTGAGCGCGCCGAATTTGACACCTACGATCGTGGGATTGTCCCCGCTGAGACAGCCGCCCGCAAAGAACGAGAAGGAGAACTTTATAAACAACATCCCACCGAAGAACGGGAAGCCAGCGCGCCTACGGATGACCAGACCGACTCAGAAAGCATCCGCACGACAGATGGCTACACGGTAGACAAGGAAGGGTTGGTTAACAACTATGCGGTCGAGCCAGAAATGTACTACGAAGTGCCCGGAGATGCTCGTCAAGCAGAAGAAGAACGGGAAGCCGCCCGCGCCGCCGAACTCGCCGAAGTTAACGATGGTAGTGAAGGTGAATTGACAATGGAGAGAGACGACCGTGGCAGAGGCCCAGGAGCCGTTTAACTTAACGCCACTTCAATAGAGCGCTCTTGCTTCGGAGTTTTGTAGGGGGATATTGACACTACTAAACTACTGGAAGTTCTTTTATCCCTCGTTTCTAATTTAACAAAACCTCAGATCCCTAATTTCTTTAAGAGATTGGGGATTTTGTAATAGAATAAAACTTGAACTTATTTAACAGTTTTGGCTTGAGAAGGTAATAAGTCTGATTCTAAAACCCCCTCGATCGGCAACGTTACCTTAAAAGTCGAACCTTTACCAGGCTCCGAAACAAGACTAATTTCACCTTGTAATGACTTGACCAATCGATCAACGATCGCTAACCCCAACCCCGTACTGTCAGCCGGATGAAATCCTGTCGGCAAACTCGCTCTCACAAAGGGCTGAAATAAGCGACTCTGATCTTCTGCTGAAATGCCCAAACCTGTATCAGTCACGCTCAACAACCAGTGCTGAGAGGTTAGAAAATGCGCCTTGATCGTGATGCCTCCCGTCTCAGTGTAGCGAATCGCATTACTCACCAAATTGGTTAAAATCTGTTGCAGTCTGAGCGCATCGATCGTGACTTCATCAGGTGCAAACTCATCCTCAATGTAAAGCTGTAACCCTTTATTATCAGCAAGCGGCTGCATCACCTCGATCACAGTCTGGATTAGCGATCGTACTTCCACCGTTGATTGCTTGAGGGCGACTTTTCCTGGCTCGTAGCGTGACCACTCCAGCGTGCTATTAATTAGACGTAACAGCAATCGACCACTTCGCAACACCTGTTCAATATGACTCAGACTGGGGGCGGTATCTCTAACATTAGAAGGGACATTAGAGAGCTGTTGCTGACGCAAAAACAGTTCTGAGTAGCCAATAATGGACGTAAGCGGCGTTTTTAATTCGTGTGCCAAAACGGATAGGCTGTCTTGATTGACATGTACCAGTCGATCGAGTTCTTCAACAGTTAACATCAATTGACTTTGCACCTGCTCTAATTCTTGTAGTCGTTGTTCGACATAGCTTTTAAAGCACTGAGAAATCGCTGCATCAACCACCATATCAATTAGAGAAATGGCTCGCAGTAGTTCATCTGGCGTTCCTTGAAGTAACTCGGTTTTTAGGTGAGCAACGATCGTCGATCGCAGCAGATGATATTCGCGCACAACTTCAGTCGGATCAAAGTCCTGTTCTGCTCTGAGTGCTCCATGTTGAAAGCTGGCTTTTGCAATGGTATCTAGATCACTCACTTCCGTTTTTGCTAACACTGTTGAGAGCGCAACTAACACGTCTGCAACATGATCTTCGACTGCCTTGCGGGAAAGATGATCAGTACTTTTGATCTGTTCATCTCGAAAGACAGCATTAATCCAGGACTGAGCGATCGTTTCTACCTTGTCGGACAATAATTGACTAAAATCTTGCATAAACTTGCATAAAAAGTAAATGTTAAGCTAACACTTCTGCAATTACCGCTCTGTGACTTTAAGAAGAATAAGGAGGAGCTTAAAGGAGTCATACATTCTGCATAGTCTAACATCAATTATTTTTGCAATTATTTCTGCAACAAAGAAGGGACGTGTACAATAACGCCCCCGTCCTCGACTATCCAAAACAGCATAAAAAATGCAACGCTTTATCTAGTTGGCGCTGGATTCAGTACCAGAACTCAATACA
>NZ_JBJPHU010000147.1:0-14829 GCF_052939515.1 Phormidesmis sp. 146-33 | reverse complement strand
TTAGGGGGCTGCCCGGATTTGTAACGGCAGCGAAGGATTTCATCGAATTCACGTTAAATCTAGTCTGCGAAGGTAAACTTCGTTCTTCTAGGCGCACATTCTATTCGCCCTCATCCCTCATCCCTCTCATCCACTCTCATCACCACCAGCGTCATATCATCTGCATTGTGATTGCCCACGCCGATAAACTGCTGAACGCGATCGAACAAATACTTCAAAATCAACTGCGGATCACTGTAATTGCGGCAGGCCCACCGAAACGCATTGGTCAGATTCTCTTCATCAAATCTGCGTCCATATTGGTTGGCGGCATCCGTAAAGCCATCCGTGTAATAGATCAGCGTGTCACCCGGATTAAGCTGCACCTGAGCATCTTGATACTGAGTTTCGGCATCCAATCCAATCAGCATTCCCAACGTGTCGAGCCGCTTGATTGCGTCATTTTTAGCTTGCCAAAGTAGCGGCGGATTGTGAGCCGCATTGCTGTAAGAAAGAATTTGCGTCGTCGGATCGTATTCCGAATAGAACAGCGTCACAAATCGGTTGGAATTTTCTAAATCAGAATACATCACCTGATTGAGATGCTGCAAAATTCGCGCAGGCGAGTGACCGTTCAGCACTTCTGCCCGCAGCATTCCCCGCGTCATCGTCATGATCAGCCCAGCCGGAACGCCCTTGCCCATCACATCGCCGATCGTCACACTCCAACGCCCCGACGCATTCTCCACATCAGACTTGCGAACCTGCCCATAATCCGCCGGAATAAAGTCGTAATAATCGCCACCCACCCGACTCGCTGTTTTACACATGGCAGCCAACTCAATCCCCTGAATTTTGGGACACTGACGCGGCAACAGACGCAGTTGGATATCGGCTCCAATTTCTAGTTCACGATCGAGCCGTTCTTTTTTGCGAAGTTCAACCGTCAACTCATCGTTTTCGATCGCCACCGCCGTTTGATCGGCCACAAGTCTCACAAGTTTTTGCCGCGTTTCTGTCCAGGAATAATCGGGATCGCGACTGAACACATACAGCCGTCCCCGTTCGCTATTTTTGACTAGAATCGCCGTCCCAAAAATCTGAATGTCTGATCCCAGATGACGGCTCACCTGATAATCTAGCGTGGCGATCGCTTGCGGAGACTTGGTAATCGCTTCACTAGGGGGCAAGCCAGCGAGCGAAGTCGTGATCTGTCGGGTGGCGGCTTCCAGCGCTTTACGAATTTCTTGTCCCCAATGATTATCTTGACAGTGCAATCGCTCTAGCTTCACCTGACCGTTGGGACGAAACATCACCAGCGCCCCGCCATCTGCATCGGTGACGCGACTAGCCATCAAAGGGATCAGTTCGAGAAACTGATTGAGATTGTTGAAACTGCGAAGCGCAAACCCCAGCGAACTCAACAGATCCTGAATTTTATGCTGCTCACGATTAAGTCGGGCTACCAGTTCTTTGAGTGCAAAAACAGGGGTGACTTCGGGCGGGACACCGTTGCGATCGGGTTGAGAGGGCTGTCGGGGAAGGGGCACAGCAGTCATTAGGTCAGGGCATGGGGTGAAACAGACAGCGCGTTCAAAAAAATGTCTATCTGGTGAGATTCAGGAAACAAGTTGTGAACATCAATATTAGCGAATGACTTGCAAATCGTGACATCTAGTTTTGTGAGTTTTTTTAGCTACTGAGAAAGCCGTTTCTCAAATTGCAAGATTTAGTTTCTATTGATACGTGATTTTCAGTAGTTTACCAATCGCAAAATAAGTAAAATCACAGATTAGCCTCTGTCAACCAAACTGCTAACCATAGAGGAATCAAGGATGTGAGAGCCGTCAATAGCGCGATCGCAAAAATCTAAACTTCTGCAAAATCTACAGGACTGTTTGATTAATTGCAAGCGATCAAGTCACAACTTGTGTGATTTACCCTTGACAACGAGATTAGAGCGTCAAATGTCACCATTCGATCGAGAATTTAACTCAGAAATTGTGCTCTGACCCTGATGATAATGGCTGTAGTAATCAACGTTCTGCTGAATTAGCGACACAATTCTTCAGTTATAGAGCAAATATCCGACGATGGTATAAAAAGTTTTCATAAATTTCAAGCAGCGACTCAGCGTAATTACCTGCTGCACAGAAAAATTTTATCCGTATGTCAGTCCGTTTTAATCGAGGCGGATCAAAATTCCGATAGTGATTCTTAAAGCCATTTTGATGAAGTTTTCTCACTGCATTGCTGATTACTTCTTCAAGCTGCCAATTTTGGAGGACTTTTAGACAAGATTTTGGGTTCAAAGGCCCTCACTCGTAGGGAATTTAGGGGGCTGCCCGGATCTGCAAGCGAAGCGAAAGATTCTATCGAATTCAGGCTAATACCAAATTCACTATACTGATACAGATCCTCGCCCCCTAAATCCCCCATTTTGGGGGACTTTGAAACAGCTTCCCTGATGGGGTTTTTCAAATCTGAGAGATAGAAATCGGTTAATTAACTGATTTTTACGAGTATCGTTTGTTGGTTGATTTGGTATAAGACAAGATTCTCAAATCAAAGTCTTTGACAGGTGAATTTGCGGATCAACCTGACGCTACAGTTCCTCACGGGTGTCTCAAAGCGCGCAGAATCTTATCGCATTCACCTATCCTTGCACTTCATCAAGTGGGTTAAAAATTTCACCCGTGAGGTGGGCAGCGTCGTTGAGAAGGTAAGGCATGATATGTATTACTTGTTTAGTCCCGACTTTAGACAGAACGAATCTAAGGTCTAACGTCTGTGCTGCGCTGCAACGCTCAAAATAACGCTGTGTGTCGATCGGAGTCAATCAAACCATGAATCGAGAGAATCTAAAGCAAGATCTGACCGTCAACCCTTCCGCAGAGGCTCCGATCTCCACCGTCAAACTTCACTATCAGGTGGCGATGCCTCGACCCCAATCGCATCTGTTTGAGGTGACCCTTCGCATCACAGGCTGGCAACAACCCACCTTAGATCTGAAAATGCCCGTCTGGACACCTGGCTCTTATCTGGTGCGCGAATATTCTCGACATTTGCAAAACTTTGAGGCGGCTCCGTTAACCTGGCGAAAGATTCGCAAAAATCATTGGCAGATTGAGACGCAGGGACAAAGTGAGATTACAGTTCGCTATCGGATTTTTGCCAATGAGCTAACTGTTCGCACGAATCAATTGAATGTTAGCCACGGCTATTTTAATGGGGCAGCGCTGTTTTTCTATGTGTCAGGATTTGAGCAGCAACCGATGCAAATTGAGATTGTGCCGCCCGACGGTTGGCAAGTCACGACTCCGCTGCCGATCGTTCCAGGTAGATCCAATACATTTGAAGCGATCGACTTCGATATGTTAGTAGACAGTCCGTTTGAAATCGGAACACATCAGACCTATTCATTTGAAGCGCTAGGAAAACCTCATCAGTGGGCAATTTTTGGCAAAGGAAATGTGGAGGTCGATCGCATCATTCAGGACACCCAAAAAATTATTGAGGTCGAAGCTAATCTATTTGGAGGATTACCCTACGATCGCTACCTTTTTCTGCTGCATCTAACAACCAACGGCTTTGGTGGACTGGAACACAAAAATTCTTGCTCATTGGTTTATAGTCGATCGGGGTTTCGGGCAAAGGAGAAGTACGATCGCTTTATGCAGCTAGTTGCTCACGAGTTCTTCCATTTATGGAATGTTAAGCGCATTCGTCCCAAGGGGCTAGAAGTCTTTGATTACGAAGGTGAAAACTACACGCCTTCTCTCTGGTTTAGCGAGGGAACAACTAGCTACTACGATTTGCTCATTCCACTCAAAGCGGGAATTTATGATGCAAAAGCTTATTTGAATGCGCTAAGTCAGGAAATTTCTCGCTATCTGACGACTCCGGGGCGACTGGTGCAACCCTTGAGTGAGTCCAGCTTTGATGCGTGGATTAAGCTTTATCGTCCTGATGCCAACAGTCCCAACTCTCAGATGTCCTACTATTTGAAGGGCGAAATGATCACGCTGCTGCTCGATTTGGCGATTCGGATCAAGCATAGCAACCAGCGATCATTTGATCATGTAATGCACCAGATGTGGGAGCAGTTTGGCAAAGATGAGATTGGCTTTTTGCCTGAGCAATTGAAGTCTGTGATCGAGTCTGTTGCTGAATTTGACCTGACGAATTTTTGCGATCGCTACCTCGACGGCACCGAAGAACTGCCCTTTGATGAATATCTTTCTGGCTTTGGGTTGCGCTTGCAGTCAAATCTTGAGGCTGACTTGCCGCCTTACACAGGGATGACGGTGAAATCAGAGAATGGACGATCGCTGATTAAATTAGTCGAAGCTAATTCCCCCGCTCAAACTGCTGGCATTGATGTTGGAGATGAGCTATTGGCGATCGACGGTTTACGAGTTACTGCGGAACAATTGAGCGATCGTCTCAAAGAATATTCTGGGGGGGATGCGATCGAGGTGACTCTGTTTCATCAAGATGAGTTAAGAATCTGCACCATTAAACTAGTAGAGCCTCGTCCGACTCAATATCAGGTAGTCGCGATCGAGCATCCTAGTCAAACTCAGCAACAAAACCTCAAAGGATGGCTGGGAGTCTCTAACCTTGAAGAAGTGTCAAATGGTTAGGAGGGAGGATTAAATAACTTGCGGCTGGCGATTAAAACCGCGCCTACAAGCACGAAATCTGCCTTCGCAGACTAGAAGCGTATTTGGATAGGTGCGGAAGTCTTGTCTGAACGTGAATTCGATGAAACCTTTCGCTGCGGTTGTTAATTCAACGTCAGTTCGATGAGAGTGACTCGCTTCGTTTCAATCGGCTTCAGCCCCTAAATCCCCCACAAGTGAGGGACTTTGAACGAGAAATATTGTCTCAAAGTCCCCCAAAATTGGGGGGTTGGGGGGCAGAAGTGCTGAATAACGAAGCGAGAAAACTCCATCGAATTCACGTTAATTCAGGCAGCCCCCTAAATCTCGCACGAGTGAGGGACTTTGAATCAAAATCTTGTCTGAAAATCACTCAGAATTGGCAACTTGGGGCAGAAGCATTGAACATCGAAGCGAAAAACTTCTATGGAATTGCACATTGTTTTATGACAAGTAGCTTCTCAGTTGTTGGGCTAAGGTCTGAACATGGGGCGGTTTTAGTAGAGATAAATGATTGCCCGGTACTTGGTGTAGTTGAATGTTATTTGTCAACGCACTCCAGCCTAGTGTAGGGTCTTGTCCCATCGCATCCGAGTTCTCAACCGCTTTGAATAAGATAATGCGATCGAGATAAGATCGCGGCGTATAGCGGTAGGCAGCTTGAGCATTGGCATAGACAATCTTTAGGATAGAAGCGATCGCAGATTCATCTAGTAGCTGTAATCGGGCTGCTTCGGGGATCTGACGGGCGATCGATGACCACTGCCAGCGAGCAAACCGGGGGTTGCGGGAATGAAGCCAATTAGTCGCCAATGCACCATAGTCGAGTAAAAACGGCAGCGTAGACCAGAGGGCAGTTCCAAAAAGAAACTTGAGGCTGCGATAGAGCGATAGTTTGTTGCAAGGAGCGGGAGTATCGAGCATCGCTAATAAACTAATCTGATGGCCTGCCTGAGTGAGTTGTTGCGCCATCTCAAAAGCAACCAGCCCCCCAAATGACCAGCCCCCCAAAAAATAGGGCCCTCGCGGCTGGAGTGTCTGAATCGCTCGAATATAGTAAGCCGCGATCGCTTCGATTTGATTCAGGGGAGAAGATTTTCCATCTAGTCCCAGCGGTTGAAGTCCGTAGAAGCTGCGATGACTGCCCAAATGATGCGCTAGTTCGAGATAGGGAAATACAACCCCAAACATAGGATGAACACAGAAAAAAGGCTGTTCACTGTCACCCAACGTTAGCGGAACAAGGGGCGATCGAGCTTCTGTGAGGGATTGTGCGATTGTTGGATCAGAGGGTGATTCATTCAATTGGTCGAGGTTGTGAGCAATGTGGGGTGTAGATTCTGGAGACAAGCGTTTGCGCCGATAAGCAGACCGATTAAGCTGAACTAAGGGAGGGATTTTAGTTTCTAAAGCACTTTCTAAAGCACTGTCGCGCAAGGTTTCTAGAATGGGAGCAAGTTGAGCGATCGTGGGAGCTTCAAACACAGTCTTTAAGGGCAGTTCTAGACCCAGAGCATCGCGTACACGAGAGGTCATCTGGGTGGCTAGTAGGGAGTGTCCCCCTAGTTCAAAAAAGTTGTCGTGTGGGTTGACTTGCTTGAGCCGCAGGAGTTCTTGCCAAATGTCAATCAGGGTTGATTCTGTTTGAGTTGAGGGCCCGTTTGATGGTCTTGATGTTACTTCACTTAGCGGTGGAAGGGCGCGGCGATCGACTTTACTACTAGCCGTGAGAGGCAGCGTTTCTAATGGCACAAAGGCAGAAGGCACCATGTAGTCAGGTAGCGTCTGTCTCAGATATTGACGGAGATCAGGAATGAGTTGACGAGCAAATTGAGACTGAAGTGGGTAGTTAGTGTAGTGGCTCCAGGATTGGTCAACCTGCTGAGAAGTAGATAAGTTGATTAACGCAGTAACGCCGTGCCGAACTAGCAAAACATCATAATCCCCAGCCTGAGATTGTCTTGACCAGGTAATCTCAACAGTGTAGGGTAGTACTGTTTCTAAGTCCCACCATTGTTGGGGGTCGATCGTCGTAGCGTTTTGCAACTCGTCGCGGAGTCGTCCCACGGTTTTTGGGGCTGATTGAGTGCGTAACCAGTTGGCAGCTTTGACCGCAGCATTGACTCGACTATTCGCAACATTCGTAATTAGCAGAATTTCTGGTTTAGTTTCTACTAGCTGCTTTTGAATGTCTTCAACCGTAATTGCATCGATCCAACTAATTTTTTGGATGGGAGGTAGCGGTGTTTGCGGCTTGTCTTGTGTGTCTATATGCAGCAAAACGTTGTAGCGAAACTGGGTCATCTCATTGTGGCTACGACCGCGTGAGAGACGAATTTGTACTTGTCGAACTTGAGGAAATTTGTCTTGCAGCGCATCAAATAATTTGGGGTCGATCGCGAGTTCAGGTTCTTCAAAGCATGATCGATTCACAAGCTGTTGAAGTTGAGTGCGATCCATTGCTGCATCTGCCTGACAAAATTGCACCCAAGTATGAAACGCCGTTAGTAAAGGGAGGCTTCGCACATCGCCCACAAACAATACACCGCCCGGAGCTACAGTCTGAATGGCTTTCTCTAACACCTGCATTAGATAGTCAGCGCTGGGAAAGTACTGCACGATCGAGTTCAAGATCACTACGTCAAATGATGCAGTATCAATGTTCTCAAAGTTAGTTGCAGTTCGCTGGAGTAGTTCTACTTGAGGAAGCGTTTCTAGTTGCTTTTGAATCGACTCTAGCGCTACTTTCGAGAAATCTGTTCCCACATACTTCTGGCAGTGCGGGGCAATTTGAAACAGCAGTAGGCCCGTACCACAGCCAATTTCTAACACTCGTTTGGGATTGAGCGCAAGTATTTGCTGAACGCGCTCGCTCAACCACTCTTGCATCTGATCAGAGGGAATCGGCTTGCCTGTGTAGCTGCTGTTCCAGCCTGTCAGGTTGAATTGGGAAGTAGAAGTTGGGGATTGATAGGTTTGGTTGTAGAGGGCTTGCCAGTGTTGAAGGTGTTGGGTTTGTAAAGCTTGCTGAATATGGGAGCGATCGAGGCTAAAGTAAGCAATCAACCGCTCATCAGATGGCTCTTTGGAAGCGACAACTACCGCCTCTCGAATCGCTGGATAACGCTGTAATGTGGCTTCGATTTCACCGAGTTCTACTCGAAAACCTCGGATTTTGATCTGGTGATCGACTCGACCCAAGAACTCAATTGTTCCGTCAGAATGGTAGCAGGCACGATCGCCCGTTCTGTAAAGAGTCGAGTATTGGGTACGAATAAATCGATCGGCGGTTAGTTCGGGTCGATTGAGATAGCCACGGGCAAGCCCTGCACCTCCAACATATAGTTCCCCTGGAATGCCGACGGGGACAGGATTTAAGTTAGCATCGAGAATATAGACCTGAGTGTTCAAAACGGGATGACCGATCGTTAGGGGACAATCACCTGGATTCAGCTTGGCAACAGTTGCCCAGATAGTTGTCTCAGTCGGGCCATAGGCATTAAAAAAGTGGCGATCGACTGCCCAGCGATCGACGACCTGACTAGAGCAAGCTTCTCCACCTGTGATCAACACTTGAAGAGCAGGAAGCTTTGCCGCTGGTAAAACAGCCAATACGGCTGGAGTGAGTAAGGCATGAGTGATCGCATTGTCTTCTAAAAATTGCACCAGAGCAACTTCTGGTAACTGTGTGGGAGAAAGATACAAGGTAGCACCAGAGCCAAGGGCTAGGACTATCTCAAACACAGAAGCATCAAAGCTCAGAGAACTCAATTGGAGAACTCGACTACCACGAGACGGGTGAAAGAGAAGCTGTTGGGCGGCAACCACATTACACAAGCCACGATGAGATAAAAGAACGCCTTTGGGAGTGCCTGTAGAACCAGATGTGTAGATGACATAGGCAAGCTGATCAGGACTTGAAGAGACTACTTCACAAGGTTTGAGGTTAGTAGGTGATGGCTGATCTAAACAAATAATTTTTGCTTGTAACGGCGGCAAAGATTGAACTAACCAGGATTGAGTCAGCAAGATCGTCACCTGAGTATCAGACAACATAAAGTGAAGTCGATCGCTCGGATAAGTTGGATCAAGCGGCACATAAGCTCCCCCGGCTTTGAGGATGGCTAAAATTCCGACTATCATATCCAGCGATCGATCGACACACAGCCCAACGAGAGAATTTGCCTGAACTCCTAAGTGTTGCAGTGTTTGCGCGAGAAGGTTGGCTTGTTGATTGAGTGCTTGATAGGTGAGCGATCCTTGTGCAGATACAACGGCGATCGCGTCTGGGGCTTGTTCTACCTGTGTCTCAAAGATTTGATGGAAACAGCAATCGGGGATAGCTTTCGAGGGGGTTTGGTTCCATTGGACAATTTGCTGCCGTTCTGGGAATGTGAGTAGGGGAAGGTCTAGCAGTCGATCGTCTGGGTTGGCAACAATGCCTTCTAGTAGCGTTTGATAATGTCCAATTAGGCGGCTGATTCTGTCACCCTTAAACAAATCAGTACTGTAGGAAATAAAGCCACCTAAGCCTTCCTGAGATTGCCACAAACTTCCCAGCCCGTGAGCAGGTTCCCAAAGATGTACTTCTAGGTCAAATCGAGTGCTAGTGGATTCTAAGGGGGTAGGTTCCAAGCTTAATCCAGGTAGTTGCAGAGATTGCATCGGGGCATTCTGAAGCGCAAAAGCTACTTGAAACAGAGGATTACGGCTGAGATCTCGATCTGGCTCAAGTTCTTCTACTAACTTCTCAAAGGGTAGATCTTGATGGTCATAAGCTTCTAGAGCAGCCTCCTTAACCCGTCCCAGCAATTCCCGAAAGGTTGGATCTCCTGATAGACTCGATCGCATCACCAAACTATTCACAAAAAAGCCAATCAGCCCCTCTAATTCACTGCGATGACGGTTAGCAATGGGAGAGCCGATCGCAATGTCTTCCTGCCCCGTGTAACGGTATAACAGCGTTTGAAAAGCTGCCAGTAAAGTCATAAATAGAGAAGCGCCGGATTGTTGGCTAAGGTCTATTAGCTTTTGAGTGAGAGTCGGTGAAAGTTGTAGTGGATAAGTTGCGCCTCGATAGGTTGGGACAGCAGGACGTTGAGCAGTTCCGCCAATCGAGTAATCATTAGGCAACTGTAACTCTGGCAGATCATCTAGTTGCTTGCGCCAGTAGGCTAGTTGTTTTTCTAAAATTTCGCCCTGTAACCAGGTGCGCTGCCAGCAGGCAAAGTCAGTGTACTGAATCGGTAGCGGTGGTAAATCAGGCGATCGTTCTTCAACAAATGCTGTGTAGCAACAAGCTAATTCTCGAACTAAAACTCCTAATGACCAACCATCAGCAACAATGTGATGCAGCGTTAATAATAAAATCGACTCAGTTGAACTAAGCTGCAATAAGGTTACCCGCAACAGTGGATCGGTCGTTAAGTTAAACGGATGTTGAGCTTCGATCGCTGCTAATTGCTGGCAGATATGTTCTCGATCGCTAACCGCCACAGTCTGTAAATTAACCACTGATAACTTAACTTTTCCATCAGGCTCGACGACTTGAACTGTTTGCCCGTCTACAGTTGTGAAGGTTGTCCGAAGGGCGGTATGACGGCGCACAATTTCACAAAACGATCGCTCTAATGCAATTTGATCGAGTGTTCCAGTTAGGCGAATGGCAGCAGGCACATTGTAAAAAGGATTGTCGGGTGTGAGTTGGTGCAAAAACCATAGCCGCTGTTGAGCAAAAGATAGCGGAAACACACTTCCCTGAGAGGCTGGTTGGATCGTGATTGGTTGAAGTGCACGCGATCGCAGGTATGCAATTAGTTCAGCTTTGCGATCAACTAACGCTTGGCGCAAATCGGTCGTCAGAGTTCCTTCGGGTGCATTACAGCGCAACCGCATTTGGTCTGAATCCTGGTCGATGGAGATTTGCACATCCAGGCTTTCTAAATAGGAAATAAACTCAGCGATCGATGTCATAGTTCTATTTCCTCACGTCGTTGCGCTGGGGTCTGGGTTGATTTGAGAGCTTCAATTTTGTGGGCTAATTCGACGATCGTGGGAGTTTCAAACACAGTGCGAAGCGGCAATTCTATCTGAAATCGATCGCGGATGCGGGAGACAAGCTGGGTGGCTAGTAGAGAGTGTCCGCCTAGTTCAAAAAAGTTATCGTGAATGCCAACGGATCGCCCTAGTAGTTGAGTCCAAAGTTCGATTAAGGAGGCTTCTAGCGAGTTAGTTGGTGCGAGAGTTAAATGCGGTTCAGCGATCGGAGGAGGAAGCGCTTTGTGGTCTACTTTGCCATTGGCGGTTAGCGGAAGCGTGTCTAACGTGACAAAGGCCGCAGGCAACATATAAGTAGGGAGTTTTGTTTTAAGAAACGATCGTAGTTCCCGTTCAGCCAACATCTCTAAGCCTTTGGGAACTACATAAGCAACTAGCTGTCGATCAAGGTCTATTTCACGCACAACAACTACAGCAGACTGTACGAGCGAATGCTGCATGAGAACTGTCTCAATCTCGCCTAACTCCACCCGAAAGCCACGAATTTTAATCTGATGGTCTGTTCGTTCCAAAAATTCGAGATTGCCATCCGCTCGATAAAGGGCACGATCGCCAGTTTTATAGAGCCGTGAGAAGGGATTAATAAACCTTTCTATTGTCAACTCCGGACGATTTAGATACCCCTGTGCTAGTCCATCTCCACCTAAATAAATTTCGCCGCTCACCCCCGCTGGCACTGGATTCAGAGTGTCATCTAATAGATAAACCTGAGTGTTAGCAACCGCTTGACCAATCGGAATCGTTGTTGCATTCTCCAAAATAGCCTCGACTTCATACCAGGTAGAAAAGGTTGTATTTTCGGTTGGCCCGTAGACATGAATTAGATGTTGAGGCTTGCCTTGTTGTACAACTGATCGCACTCGATCAACATTCACCATCTCGCCACCAAATAGCAGGTACTTCAGCGATCGAAAGGCCGTCGGAATCTGGCTCACCGTTTGATTGAACAAGGCTGTCGTTAGAAACAGTGTGTTAATCTGCTGCTGCTGCAATTGGGCGACAAACTTAGTTGGCGAAAGCGTAGTTTCTCGTTCAATCCCAATTAGTTGTCCTCCGTTGAGCAATGCGCCCCACACTTCAAAGGTGGCTGCATCAAACGCGAGATTAGCTACCTGAGCAATACGATCGCCCGGTTCTATCTGTATATAATTGGTTTCACACACCAGTCGATTGACGGCTTGATGCGGCACCATGACTCCTTTGGGCGCTCCTGTTGAACCAGACGTGTAGATCACATAAGCAAGCTGACTTGCGGTGCAGGGAACAGACAAATTCTCATCCGACTCTTGAGCGATCGCATCCCATTCTTGCTCCAGACAAATGATCTTGGTTCTATCAGTTTGTACTAACTCTACCCAGTCTGATTGAGTCAGAACTACCAAAATTTCGGCATCCTCTATCATAAAATGCAGGCGTTCTGGAGGATAGCTGGAGTCCAACGGAACATAAGCGCCTCCTGCTTTTAGAACTGCCAGCATTGCGGCGATCGCTTCGACTCCTCGCGCTAGACAAATTCCTACCCGCGTTCCCGCACTAACTCCCAGTCGCTGCAAATATCGCGCTAGTTGGTTACTGCCCTGATTTAACTGTTGGTAAGTGAATGATTGATGATATTGAACAGCGATCGCACTGGGTCTTTGCTGAACCTGCGCCTCAAATCGTTGATGAATTCCCACAGTCGGATAACTGGATTGATTACTAGCCCACTGCTGTAACAAAGTCTGTTGTTCTGTAGGAGTTAATAAAGGAAGCGCAGAGAGAGGGGTGTCTGGGTTGGCAACAATGCTTTGTAGTAAGGTTTGAAAGTGCTGTCGTAGCGCTGCGATCGTCGTTGAATCAAACAAATCAGTGTTGTAGACAATTACGCCACGCAATCCGTCTGACTGCTGCCAACCTTCACCCCAGAGGTTTCTGAAGTTGTCTGCACACTTCCAAACATATAGCTCCAGATCAAAGCGAGAAGTTTTAGTTTCTAATGCGACTGGACTCAGCACTAATCCAGGTAATACAAGCTGCTCGATCGGGGTATTTTGTAAAGCAAAGACCACCTGAAAGAGCGGATTTTGACCCAGACTACGAACGGGCTGCAAACCTTCTACTAGCTTCTCAAAGGGTAAATCCTGGTGATCGTAGGCTGCCAAGGTAACCTCTCGCACTCGGTCTAACAGTTGCCGAAAGGTTGGATCGCCGACTAGATTAGTTCGCAGTACCAGACTGTTGACGAGAAAGCCAATTAATCCTTCTAGTTCGCTGCGGTGACGGTTGGCAATGGGAGATCCGATCGCGGTATCTGTTTGTCCCGTATAGCGATGTAGTAGCGTCTGAAAGGCTGCCAACAGCGTCATAAACAGCGTTGCGCCCGCTTGCTGGCTTAGGGCTTCTAGTGCAGTGAGTAATGACTGTGGCAGTTCTAGTAGCTGGCTGGCACCTTGATGGTGTGACAATGAAGGGGCGCGCGATCGAGAAGCAACACCGGGCAAATTTAGAATCGGGACATCCTTTAATTGCTGTTTCCAGTAGCGTAGCTGACTGTTCAAAACCTCTCCCTGTAGCCATTCTCGCTGCCAGTGGGCAAAATCTGCGTATTGAATGGGTAAGGGTGGCAACCTAACCGATTTGTCCTCGGCTGCATACAGTTCCCCTAATTCTTGAATCAACACCCCACTTGACCACTCATCAAAAATAACGTGATGCAATGCTATCAGCAGCAGATGTTCTGTCTCCTGCAACTGCCATAATTGCACGCGAAACAAGGGCCCTTGATCAAGTTGAAAAGGCTGCTCAATCTCCTGCCAGATTTGCTCTAGGGCAATCTCTTCGCGAGTGTTAGTAGGTAATTCTCGTAGATCAACAAATCTGAGCGGCACAGTCAAAGGAGCAACGACCTGAACCAACTGTCCATCAACGACTTCAAACGTCGTACGGAGGGTTTCGTGACGGTTAACGATCGCTTGAATGCTCTGGTAGAGGTGCGATCGCTTCAGCAACCCTGTCAGCCGAAATACAAGCGGAATAATATATAGAGAATTTCCAGGAAGCAGTTGTTCGATAAACCACAACCGTTGTTGAGCAAACGAAGCGGGGAAGATCAAGACATCTTCCTCAAGCTCCTGGTTTGTTTGATCTAAAATCATTCACACCTACATCGGGCAACCTCACTCTGTTGTAAAAGGAAAAGCGGCTCAGGAGTTATGCTCTAAGGTAGATTTTGACAAGAGGATATGTATTTTTTTGTTGCATTCCTGAGAACAATTTTGCATCTCAAATGCTTTTGTAAACAGTTGTAACAACTCATCTCTAAGGAGCGAAATGGCAACTACTGTTTGAGAGATTGCTGAACCTGTTGAAGCTCGGAGAGTACAGCCGAAAGCATCGCTTGTCGATCGCGACATGCCAGGTCAGGATTGTTGACCAAATGTTCGATTTGAGTTTGAACCGTGGTTAGAAATTTGTGGATGTTGGGCAGTTCGCCCTGATCGAGCAAACACATCGCCGCAGGCAAATCAGTATCGTGGTTGATCGACGCTAATAGTTTATTGGGATCTAAGCCCAGTTGTTGAATTGTGCGCTGTAATGTCTCAATTACGTCATGCATCTCGATCGGATCAAAAACCCGCAGCAAACTCGTTTGAGTAATGATTCCCAAATTTTTGCCCCAGTTCCATGAGACAACTAGCCGCCGCACCTGTCGCCGTTCCATTTCCTGGTGAGCCGTCCAGAGCGAATCTTCGGGACTCAACACAAACAAAGGAGTACTCATCACCGCCTGCGCTTGTGTGTTGTGCAGGTCTAGTCCCAGCGCTTGAAAGTGAACAATGTCGCGTTCGGTAACAATGCCAACGGGATGGCAGGCTGAATCAGGATTAAAAGATTCGACAATCACCACACAGCTAATGTGATGGTTAGCCATTAATTCAGTTAGTTGAAGAACGGGTGTTGTCGGAAAAGCACTCACGACTTGGCGCGTCATCACTTCGGCAACTCGACGGATTTTGAGTAAGTTGGTAGGTCGTAGAATGTGGCGAATGCTATCGAGGGAGACGACCCCGACCAGTTGATTTGGCTCATTAACGATCGGGTCTACCGGAAGCTATATGCTAATGTGTTGTAAAATACTTTTTGTCACTTA
>NZ_JBJPHU010000146.1:0-14955 GCF_052939515.1 Phormidesmis sp. 146-33 | reverse complement strand
TAGGGGGCGTTCCTGGATCTAAAAGCGAAGCGAAGCGTTCATCGAACTGACGTCATTCTGGGGGACTTTAAGAGAAGAACTGCGGTTCAAAATCTCTCACTTGTGACCAAAAAATCGAATTCACATTGGAGAAATTACTTTTGTAGCGCTTTTAGTAAGTGTCGCATTCCAATCTTGGGTTCTGAAGAGTCGGCGATCGCCCAAACAGCAGCCGATCGGGCCACCGTTTGAATTTCGCCACCTGTTAAGGGAAATTTGTTCGCTAAAAAATCCCAATCAATATCGTCACTAAGCGGAACTTTTGAGGAGAAAGCTTGGTGCCAGAGGCGCGATCGTGCTTTCGCATCAGGAAATGGAAATTGCAAAATTGAGAGCGGTTTCCAGGCTCGTTGAATTGCAGGCATTCTCTCCACAGTTATGAATGTTAAGTATTGGGATTCCTGCCGTGCTTTAAGAAATTGATGCACTTCTGATCGAGTTAGGGGCGACTGTCTTCCTAACCAGATGTGAGCCGACTTGATGAGTAGAATTTTGGGCGATTCGGTCAAGATTTCTGTAAGCAATTCAGTATGGTGAGTGATTTCTAATAAGTTGACGGATGTTAAAGGAGTTTGTAAAGTGTGGGCGATCGTTTCAGCGGCGATCGTTTTTCCAGTTCCTTTAGCGCCTACCATCAGAGCCAAGATTCCTTTGGGTGGCCCAAATTCCCAGGCTTCGACTTGTGAAGAAAACTTCATTTGAAAACAAAAATTTTGCAGCGTTTCGATTAGAGAATCTGGCAAAACCAGATCTGAGAAAGTGTGAGGATGTGAGGCGTGAGGCGTGAGGTGTGAAGTGTGGGCTTTTGAATTTAATAGTTGATCTAAATCTGACAGAGTGGGACGATCGCACAGCAAAAAATTCACTAATGAATCTGATAGTTTGATCAGTCGATTTAACAACGGCGCTTCTTGCGAGAAAACCAGTTCTACCAATCGATGCTGAATTAATGGACTGCAATTTGTGAGAGACGATCGCGCTGCTTTCCACTCGTCATCTTTTCGACAAAACAACCGCAACGCCAGATCAACACTGGGAAGATTGGCGTGAGTGCCGTCTTTTCCCTGCAAATATTCATACAACTGGGCATATCGACGATGCACTTCTGGCGCGATCGCCATCAAAATTAGATTCTTCTCAAACGGGGTTAGATTGAGTCGATCGCACAGAGTTGGTAACGCCAAAATGATGCCCTGCTGCTGACTCGCCTTGACTCTCGCCTCAATTTGCTGCTGGTAGTTGCCTTTGGGCGCTTCGGAGGACTCTACTTTTTGGGGCACAGGCGACTCGTAAGCGACCAGTCCATCCAGGCTGACCATGCCTTTCCACCAGTGAGCCGTGGCTCGATCGGCGCGAGTTTGAGCGATTCGATCGACTTCCTTAGACTCCTTTTTTTGTCGCGTCACAGCTAATAAAAGCAACCGTTCTAGCCAACTTAGTTCTACTTTGAGATACGTCCAATTGTCTGAGAAAGGTTCGGGCATGGAAGTTTTGATGAAGAGCAACTCAGGGCGATTTCATTTCACGAATCAATTCTAGAGGCAAGCCATCCGCATCCGCGATAAAGGCGACTTCGTAGACCCGATCGCCAATCATTTGCTGGGTCGGCTCCAAAAGCACCTTCAAAGAATCGTCCTGCTGCTTCAAACTCTCTAACCAATCAGGCAAACTATCCGTGATTTCGCTCAAGTCAAACGAGAGATGATAGTACCCTACATAATGCTCATCTCCAAAGGCATCGGGAGCAGGGTGCGGCTCAGGAATCTGGATCAACTCAATGCGGCCGAGTCCTTCCATCCAGCAGGCCAGCGTATAGCCCGTCGTAAATCGCTCCTGCACGGTGAACCCTAAACGCTCGTAGAAAGCGATCGCCCGAAAGATATCAGCCGTCCGAATCGAAACGTGATGCATAAGAAATAGGGAGGAGGGAGGAGGGAGGAACTTTAAGTTTGGTTTTCGTCCTCGATCGCTGAATCCCTCTGAATTTTATTCAAATAGTTTTATTCAAAGAGTCGAAAGTAGGGATAGCGGACAGGGGCACCGGGTTCTTTTTCTAAGTCAAAATTGATGACATCCCAACACGGTTCTTCTTTGGGATCGGGGCTAAACTCAACCGGGAGACCATAGAGACGGGGTTTTTGAGCATCGTTTTGGCCACGCCAGGGAGTGCTGCGCTCTAGATAAGTGCTGATTAGCTCCTTGTAGCGCTGGGCGATGATGACTCGTGTGGCTCGGTAGCCCTGAGTGTAAAGACGATCGAGGGCCTCATGGATCTCAAATCGAATCCCATCTGGGTGGGTGTGTTGTCGATACCACTCATCTTTCCACAGTCGCCAGTGTCGTCCAGACTGAAGATGAATGAGTTCGCCTGTTTTGGGGTCTGACTCAAATGCACCATGACGCTGGCACAGATAGGTGTCTGTCAGAGTCAACGCCGGAATTGTCTGACGACAGTGAGGGCACTGAATCTCTGGGCCAAAAATTGGATATTGAAAACCTGGGCTGGTCATGAAGTGCAAGCGATCATGTAATTGTGCATGGAGAAGCGTGAAATTATTATAACTAGGGAAGTTTCCTCCTCTAGCCCCATTCTGCCGAACTGTGAATAACTTCAACCAATCTTTTCGATTTACCCCATCTTATTGGTCGCCTCCCGATCTCTCTCAAGCGGCTTTTGTCGCCCCCAATGCGACTGTGATCGGTCAGGTAGAAGTGGCCGCAGGGGCAAGTATCTGGTATGGCGCGATCGTCCGGGGCGATGTCGAACGCATTGTGATTGGAGCCAGCACTAATATTCAAGACGGTGCAATTTTACATGGAGATCCGGGCAAACCGACGGTTTTGGAAGATTACGTAACGGTGGGCCATCGGGCAGTCATTCACAGTGCCTATGTCGAGCGAGGTAGTTTGATTGGGATTGGAGCGATCATCTTAGATGGGGTGCGCGTCGGAGCAGGGAGCATCATTGGGGCAGGGTCAGTGGTGACGAAGGATGTAGCGGCGCGATCGCTTGTCGTCGGCGTGCCTGCCAAACCATTGCGCGATCTGTCTGAGGCTGAAGTTACTCATCTGATCGAACATGCTCAACAGTACGAAAAGCTGGCTTTAGTTCACGCTGGAAAAGGGAGCGATCTAGGCTTTCATCAGTCAGCTTCACAAAAATGAAAGTACTTTGAAAACGTACCCAAATGCGGTACAACTGAAAGATAACAAAGCCTTTAGAGAGAACACGGTTATGGATTTCGACTTTCGTGTATTGATTGTTTTGTTTCCGATTTTGGCTGCTGGAGGTTGGGCAATTTCTCGAATTCTTCCTGCCGCCATCAAGCAAGTGCAAGCTTTCTTGGCCAAATAGTCAGATTCGCTTACGGTTAGATTGTTGACAGATTATTGACAGATCCGACTTTTCTGAAATTAGGGAGAGCCGGATTTGTTTTATGAGATGGATTGCAATCTCCTTACCCGCAAGGGGTTGCCCCACGTTAAAAATAATGATCTCCAGGATTTCTAGCTTGTTAAGCTTAATTTTAGAGACTTCAATTAGGTGACTCGATGTTGGATGAACAGGCTAAAAAGACCATGCTCCGCAAAATCCCCCACGGGCTGTATGTGTGTGGTGTGAAAGACGGAGAACAGGTGAATGGTTTTACAGCAAGCTGGGTGATGCAGGCTTCTTTTACGCCGCCGCTGGTGGTCAATTGTGTTAAGCAGGATTCTGGCTCTAATGCGATGATTCGATCGAGTGGCGTTTTTGCCCTGAGTATTCTCGAAGCGGGTCAGAAAGAAATGGCGCAAAAGTTTTTTAAGCCTCAGCGTCGAGTCGGCAATAAGTTTGAGGATGTTGATTTTTATCTCGGTGAAACGGGCTGCCCGATTATTTCAGACTCGCTGGGCTATGTCGAATGTCAAGTTGTAGGCATGGTGGATAAAGGCGATCACACTGTTTTTGTAGGCGAAGTGATTGCCGCAGGCATTCATCGAGAAGGCGACCCGCTACGACTCGAAAGCACAGGCTGGCAGTACGGCGGTTAGCAATGGGTTAGCAATGGAATGAACGGGTGAAGAGATCTGTATTATTGACATGTATTCATCCCTCATCCTTTGCTTATGCCGTTCATCAAAGTTCAGACTTCGATCGCCTCTCCCAATCCCACGACGATCGCCACTCTACTCAAAACGCTTTCTGCCAGTCTCGCCAAACAAACTGGAAAGCCCGAATCTTACGTGATGACGGTACTCGAACCCAGTGTCGCGATGACCTTTGCGGGCACGACCGATCCAGCTTGCTATATCGAAATTAAGAGCATTGGTTCGATGAGTGCTGTTCAGACAAAAGAGATGAGCCAGACGTTTTGTCAGCAGGTGAATGAGGGGTTAGGTGTGGCGATCGATCGGATCTACATCGAGTTTACTGATGCCAAGGGTGCAATGTGGGGCTGGAATGGCACAACGTTTGGGTAAGTCAGCCCTTAATGGAACGTGAATTCGATAGAGTTTTCTCACTTCGTTATTCAGCACTTCTGCCCCCAACCCCCCAATTTTGGGGGACTTTGAGACAATATTTCTCGTTCAAAGTCCCTCACTTGTGGGGGATTTAGGGGGCTGAAGCCGATTGAAACGAAGCGAGTCACTCTCATCGAACTGACGTTAATGGAAAATTGAGCCTCTAAAAAAACTGGGGCCGCTTTCGTAGAAGTGCAGTCGCCCAAAGCCTAGAAACTGACCGTGGGACTTTTCTCCAGTTGGAAAGGCCGTCACGCCAAACAGATAAACGCCACCATAGAGGGGATTTTGGTCGGGGGATAGGGCGATCGTCACCAGTCTTCCCGGTGCCACAGGCGGATCGAAGGTGATGGAAACCGATCGAGCTTTGCGATCAACCGTTGCCTGAAGGGGAATTTTTGCGCCCAAACGGTTTCGTTCTCCTTCAAAGGCCTCAATTCGCTTGGGGTCAAATCGGATGGTGTCGGTGCCTTCGTCCTGGGCAATGGTGACGCGCTGTAACGGCTCGCCTGCATTCTCCAGCAAATTCATCGTGAAGTAATAAGTGGCTGACCACGCTTGCACTGAGTTAAATGTGGTAGAGGCTCCGACCAGTCGAGGGGGCGATGTAAAGTAAACTGTGCCGTCAGCCAATTGGACAGCTTGAGCAGGTTGGGTCGCGTCTCCCAGATTGGCTCCGATAGACGCAATAATGGTGGCTGCGATCGACAGGGCAAGACGTTTGAGCATGACTGATTTTAAGGTTTGTTTAATTGTAATTTTGGGAAAGTGCTCGGTCTAGAAGTGCTGTTTTTAGTCTAAGCGATCGCTTTTTGGACTGCTTTGTGTCGCAGTTTAAGCAAATATTAACTTCTATTAAATTGGATTTTTATCCATTCACGATCGCCAATTTTCCAAATCGTGGATGCTACTGTTTATACAGACACAAAGAGACATCACTTCAGTCTCTCTAACCAACCGCTTTTTGGGACGTGTCTCCTTCCCAAAGCAACTGCAACTCTCAAGAAGTACATGTTGGCTACTGTTCTTATCTAGTTTGTACGATCGTTGATCAGGAGGGATTGAAATTATTTTCAGACCTTTTGAGTTGCAGAAAGCACACACTTAGTAATGTACCTGGCTCTCCAATATTTTTGTAGTAGACCTGACAATCTTCCGTCAGGTTTATTGCTTTTAAAGCTAATCTTTTAACCCAAAAAAAAGAGCCGTTCTTTTACTAAGTTTCTTGTGGATTGTCCCAGTTTCAAACAGATTTTTGTTAGCCTACAAATGAGATATGAAATAGAGGCTTTTATGACGGTTAGTTCTAAGGTTGATTTCAGACCTGCTTCCTCCCAATCTGTCGCATGGCACAAGATCTTGACCTTAACTTTGGCGTTTTGGTTAGGTGCCAGCCTGTTTTTGGATTTGGTGATAATGCCGAGTCTCTACGCTTCAGGAATGATGTCTCAGCCTGATTTTGTCCCCGCAGGCTATGGGATTTTTTGGATCTTTAATCGAATCGAATTGCTCTGTGCAGCGCTAGTGGTGACAGGCGTACTCGTGCAGCGCAAAATGACTGCAAACAGCAAACGAACCAGTGTGTTGTTATCACTTTTGCTACTGTCGTCGGCGATGATCTGCACCTACTTCATCACGCCAGAAATGGGGGCTTTAGGGATACAACTCGATTTGTTTGAGTCGTCGATCGCGACCCCCGACGGGATGAATCAACTTCACATCAGCTATTGGATTTTGGAAATGATCAAGTTTGTAGCGGGAGGCGTGCTTTTGGGCTGGACGCTTGATCGTCCTTCCGAAGCACTCAGATAAGTTTGGTACAACAGAATGCGGTGAAACTCCAAATTGCCTCCGGTTCGCTGGGGGCTTTTATTTTAGGGCGTTTCTTCTGACTCGCGGTTAAACCACAGTAAACGAATGGCCAAAACGGCAAACCCAAAAGCAGCGATCGCCTTGGCGAGACGAGCAGGCAGCACTTGAGCCGTTCCTTCACCGACCATCACCCCAATCAAGCTGGCCAAAATGAGAGCAGCGATCGTCCCTAAGAAAACCGCTTTGGGATACTTGCAGTTGCTACCACTGAGGGCGATCGCTGCTAGTTGACTCTTATCGCCTAACTCTGCCAAAAAAACGGTGATAAAGCTTAAACCTAAAAGGTGCCAGTCCATAAAGCGAATCTCAAAAATAGAGGGCTACGGTTGAATCACGTCGAGCAGCAGCAACAAAGAAATGAAGAGTAAAAGCGTGCCTGTTGCTTTCTCTAATGTTTTGGGGGAGAGGCGAGTGCAAAGCCAGCGACCAATCAGAACCCCGATCAAGCTAGTGGCAATCAAAGCCGTGGCCGAACCTGCAAAAACAACCCAGGGCGCGTGAGACTCGGCGCTCATTAACAGGGTGGCGATTTGCGTCTTGTCGCCCAATTCCGCTAGAAAAATTGTGACGAATGTGGAACCAAAAACGCTCCAGAAACTCCACTTTGAGGCTTGACTGAGGTCAGGTTGAGGAACGACAACTGCCGTCGCAATCACCTGATCAGCGTCTAAATCAGACTCAGCCAACTGAGCAATCGAGAGTTCTGTAAGCGCCATAGCTGCATTTTGGTTTTCACATTTCTTTCATTATCCAGGACTTCTCTCTGATTGGCAATCTTTCTTCAAATTCCGACAGCTTGATCAAATCGCACCATTTCTAGACTGCGATCGCCATACACGCCCTCAATCTGCTGGCGACAACAGTCGATCGCAAAGTTATTCAGTTCTTCTGGCTCAACGCCATACATTTGCTGAAAGGTTTCAGACTCGACGCGACAAAACCGAGGTCGCTTTTCATAGATCTGACATTCGCGATTGATCTGGTCGTAGTTGACGCACCAGCCGTCTTCGCCAACCATACTCAGGTAGAGGTCGAGTTCGGGAGGTGAAAGGTAGTCGGGCAGTTCGGGGCGATCGGTGGGGTCGAGGTGACAGCAAGCACCGCATTGTTTGACGCAGATCCAGGTAGCCATGATAGTAAGTTTATTTGCTCAGTCTATCAGTCTAACCAGATGAGAGGCTAAAAGGGCATCAATTCGATCAGGTCTTCGCTTCGTTATTCAGAATACCTGGCGATTAATATTAGCTTTGCAAGAGCAGTCGGAGGGCATCTATAGCAATCCTAAATCACTCGTGAAATGCAGCATTGATCGTGCCCCCTAAATCCCCCAAAGTTGGGGGACTTTGAGCCGAGAGACTTCCTAGATTTCAAGACCCATTCCCCAGTTTCAAAGTCCCCCAGACTGGGGGATTTAGGGGGCGAAGCGGACTGGAACGGAGCGACAAAAATCTGTTCATGACTTATTTAGGATTGCTATATGATTCGTGCAGGAAGTCTAGTTCTTCTGCCTCATACTGCTAGGACTGATTCAGGTTGAAAGAAAAAACGCTTTTGCTCGATTTGTCGCAGCCTAGTTTGAGGTAGAAACCGTGGAGACATTTAGATCCTTCAGGTTTAGTTAGAGTAGAGGGTGTCGCTGTGTTGCTCAGGAGTATTGTTTGATGTCCGATCGTCTCTATGATGTGGTTCTCTATGGGGCTAGTGGGTTTGTGGGCAAGCAGACCGTTCAGTACTTTGCTCAACACGCTCCTCAGCACGTTCGTTGGGCGATTGCAGGACGAAACCGCCAGAAGTTAGAAGCGGTAAGCAATGAAGTTGGCGCGGCGGTGGAGGTTTTGGTTGCAGATAGTCAGGATCAGCAGGCGGTGGATGCGATCGTCGCCCAAACGCGGGTGCTGTTAACGACGGCTGGGCCGTTTGCGCTCTATGGCAATACGCTTGTGGATGCCTGTGTTCGGTTAAAAACTCATTATGTGGACATTACTGGAGAAACGCCCTGGGTTAGAGAACTCGTCGATCGCTACCACACTCAAGCCGCCTCTGACGGGACTCGGATTATTCCTTGCTGTGGGTTTGATTCTGTTCCGTCTGACTTGGGGAGCTATCTAGTCGTGCGTCACCTGCAACGAGAATGGGGAATGCCTTGTCAGAATGTGAATGCTTACTTTCAGGCTGAGGGCGGGTTAAATGGAGGGACGCTGGCATCTGGCTTCAATTTGTATGATTCTCCTCATGCAGCGCAGTTTCGTGATCCTTTTTTGCTAAATCCGTCTACTCAACATTCTCAAAGTGACCTCGATCGCAACCAAGACCCAGACGCACCTTCTTACAGCGCCGATCTCAACACTTGGGTTGCTCCCTTCTTTATGGGCCCGGTCAACACTCGAATTGTGCGTCGTAGTTGTGCCCTGTTTGATGAGTGGCAACAATCCTATGGAAGTGGCTTTACCTATCAGGAGTATCTCAAGTTTGATGAACCTTTGGCATGGCTAAAAGCAGCTAGTGCGACCGCAGGATTTGCTGTCGTTACAGGTCTGTTGCAACAACCTCAACTACGATCGCTCCTTCAACCTTTTTTGCCAACACCGGGGAGTGGGCCGTCTGAGCAAACGATGAATGAAGGCTGGTTTTCTTGTGAACTGGTAGGCACTGCACCAGATGGGCGCAAGGTTTGGGGGTTTGTTCGTGACCAGGGAGATCCGGGCAATCGGGCGACGGCCAAGTTTCTCTGTGAGTCTGCTTTGTGTCTGGCTCTACAACCTGATGAACTACCAGGCGGTCAGGCGAGGGGTGGAATTCTCACGCCAGCAACGGGATTAGGTGACATTCTGGCAGAGCGATTACGTCAGGCTGGAATGACTCTGGAGACTCAAACTGTCTAGTAGATTTCTAGTTAGTAAATTTCTAGCGCTTTTGATAGCTACTACCCTTGGTCAATGCTTTGAATTATGGCTTTTGTGGACAATGCTCACTCTGCTAGAATTCTAATCTTAAAGTCTCCTAGAATTGGCAGCTTGGGTGGCAAAAGACGCTAATAATGCAGTGAAAAAGTTTCATCGAATTCACATTGCTTGAAGGGTCGGTCTTGAGGGCGTAATAGCTTTGTTGATAGCGATCGAACCTCTCATCATATAAACCTAACGCTACAATTTCGGCATTGGGCAACTGGAGGGCGATGTCTTGTAGTGCTGCGATGCTGGCTTGTACCCAGTCGGCGGGGTTTTGTTCTGTCCAACTGGGGCGAGGGGTAGCAAGGGGGTAGGCGTGGCTGGACTGAGCAATGAGGTAGCCTTGAGCCTCTACCGCGACTACGCGCACTCCACTGGTTCCCAAGTCTAAGCCAAGTACGATCGGGCAAAGTTTGTCTTTCACGGTCTACTGAGTCTACGAATGTGGATTCTGTCCCTGGTTCCCTTGAAAAAGCTGGGTTAGCGTTGCTCTGACTCCCAGGTTGGAAAGCTGGTGTAGGGTGTTGGTGGTGGCTTCGACAAAGCGGGTGGATTGGGGGAGGTCGTGGCCAAAAATTTCGATCAGGCTGAGTAGCGGGCGGGGGTCGGTTTTACTCTGAGAGGCTCTGAAGGCGAGAACATCGGATAAGGGATCTTCGATCGCAATCACGGTTCCCTGTTCGTCTTGTCCGATTAGACAGCGAAACCAGGCTGCGATCGTCAGACTTAGATAGTCGATCGAGCCGCCTTGTTGAAGTTTGTCGCGCAGTGAACCGAGTAAAAATTTGGGGTTTTTAGCAGAACTATTCAGACAGAGGCGAGGGAGTCGATCGCGAATTTTGGGGTTTTCAAAGCGTTCGATTAGCGTCTTTTTATAGTCCGTCAAATTCATGCCTGCGACAGGTTGTAGCGTGGGAGTTACTTCTTCCATGAGCGCCATGACTGCTTGCCTGCACTGCGGATCAGCCATCACTTCATGGACATAGGTGTAGCCTAACAGCGAGCCAAGATAGCCAATTAGCATATGGCTGGCATTGAGAAGTCGAATTTTGATCAATTCATACGGATGTACATCGCTTGTAAATTGAGCGCCAACGGCTTCTAAATTGGGTCTGCCTGCACAGAACTGATCCTCAATCACCCATTGAATAAAGGGTTCTGCAACAACCGGAAAGCTGTCTTGAATGCCAAACTGTTGGGCAACCAGGGTACGATCGGCATCCGTTGTCGCGGGCGTAATGCGATCGACCATACTATTAGGAAATGCACCTTGTTCTGAGAGCCATTTTCCGAGGGCTGGATTGCGAAGTTCTGCAAAGGCAGTCAGCATTTTTCGAGTGATAGTGCCATTGCCCTGTAGGTTGTCGCAAGACTGAACGGTGAAGGGCGCTAATCCTTGTTTCCGGCGTTGGTCGAGGGCGGCGGCTAAAAATCCGTAGGTTCCGATCGGTCGATCAGGGTGCTGTAAGTCGTGTTGAATGGTAGTGTGTTCTACGTCTAATTCACCATTGCCTTCGTTGTAGTAGTAGCCGTTTTCGGTCACGGTGAGGGTGACAATTCGACAGTCAGGAGCGGCGAGGGCTGCAATGACAGCTTGGGGATCTGGCGGCGCAAACAGATAGCGATCGATTGATCCAATAATGCGGGCGCGATCGTCGTCGGGTGATCGTTCGATCAGGGTATACAGACAGTCTTGCAGCTTTAGAGCATCTCGCATTCGACGATCTTGCTCAAGTAGCCCTACGCCACAGATTCCCCAATTAAAGTCAGAAGTTTCATGAAAATAATTATCGAGATACAACGCTAAATGCGCTCTTACAAATCCACCTACGCCAATGTGAATGATTCCATTTTTGAGAAGGTGGCGATCGTAACGAGGAATCTGAACGGTATCTGATAAACGAGACAAAGCGGATTGATTTAGCTCGATCGTAGAATCTGTGCGAAGGTTACTCATGAAAAGGATTATGAATGCAATAGAGAACGGCGACGATTGTTGGAAACAGTTTTTCCTTGGCTATCAAACAGATGGCAAAAATTACCGTCAAGGTTAATAGAAACGCGATCGTGGACTCGACTATTGTTAGCACCATCCGTTCGCACGACTAAGCTATCTCCACCCGCAATTTGAACATAGAGATAAGTTTCTCCACCTAACTGCTCAACCACCACCACTTCACCTTCTAATGTACCACTTGACCCCAACCGGAGATGTTCGGGGCGAATTCCTAGCGTTGCAGTATCGCCTACAGACAGTCCAGGCTGGATAGAAACAGTCACGGTTGCTTGAGTCGGAAGTTTCACTGTTGTTTCTACATCATTGACGGCTGTGACGGTGACGGGTAGAAAGTTCATTTTGGGGGAGCCGATAAAGCCCGCAACAAATAGATTTTGGGGATGATGGTAGAGATCCATCGGTGCTCCGACTTGTTCGACCGTTCCATTTTGCAAGACAACAATTTTATCTGCGAGGGTCATCGCTTCCGTCTGATCGTGAGTCACGTAAATCATCGTAGCTTGCAGACTGTCATGGAGTCGGGCTAACTCAATTCGTGTCTGTACCCGCAGGGCGGCATCTAAGTTAGATAGGGGTTCGTCAAACAAAAATACTTTAGGATTTCGCACCAGGGCCCGCCCGATCGCGACTCGTTGGCGTTGTCCACCCGATAGTTCTCTAGGCTTGCGATTTAACAGCGGTTCGAGTTGTAGAATGCGGGCGACATCACGGGTTCGCTGATCGCGCTGCGCTTTAGGAACGCCTGCTAGTCGAAGGCTAAACGCCATGTTGTCGGCAACGCTCATGTGTGGATAAAGCGCATAGGTTTGAAACACCATTGCGAGTCCGCGTTCGGCTGGCGATACATCGTTGGCGAGTTGTCCATCAATTAGCAGATCGCCCGATGTAATTTCTTCGAGGCCAGCAATCATTCGTAGTAATGTTGACTTACCACAGCCTGACGGGCCAACAAATACAACAAACTCACGATCGTCTATGTCGAGATCAATCCCTTTGATTATCTCAGTCCCTACAAACTGTTTGCGAAGATTTCTCAGTGTGACGGTTGCCATAAAAAAGGATAGTTGTGAATAGTTATTGAATGGGTGAATTTGAGCTAGTCTCTTTGCTGCGTTGTTTAAGTCTTTTGCCTACCAATTCTGGTAGACTTTTGGACAAGATTCTTAGTTCGACTTTACTTGACTGCACCAAAGGTTAGACCTCGAACAAGTTGTCGTTGACTGAGCCAACCAAAGATCAAAATGGGTGCGATCGCCATTGATGAAGCAGCCGAAAGCTGTGCCCAAAACAAGCCTTGAGGACTAGAAAACGAAGCAATAAACGCCGTCAAAGGAGCCGCATTCGTGGTAGTTAGATTGAGACTCCAGAAAGCTTCATTCCAGGACAGAATAATGGAAAGTAAGCCTGTCGAAGCAATTCCGGGTAGTGCTAACGGCAACAACACATGAAAAAATTCTTGCTTAATGTTGGCTCCATCCATGCGATCGGCTTCGAGAATCTCTTTAGGAACGTCTTTGAAAAAGGTATAGATCATCCAAACGACGATCGGAAGGTTGATCAGGGCATAAATCAACGTTAAACCGATGCGCGTATCCAGTAGTCCAGAGTTGCGAAACAGCAGGTAGATGGGGACTAGCACCCCCACTGAGGGCAACATCTTGGTGGAAAGCATCCACAGCAACGTTCCTCTTGTCCGTTTGGTCGGAAAGAACGCCATCGCATACGCCGCAGGAACCGCAAGCGCTAACGCTAACAACGTCGATAAGACAGAAATGACCACACTATTCAGAGCAAATGCGAAATAGTTGGATCGATCCTGAATGGAAACATAGTTCTCGATCGTGGGCTGAAAGAATAGCTGTGGGGGAATAGAAACGGCGGCGGCTTCGGTCTTAAAGCTAGTGAGAACCATCCAGAAGATTGGGAAGAACAATAGACCTGCCGCTAACCAGCCTAGTAAGGTGATGAAGATGCGATGAGAAAGTTTTCGAGTCATGGGACGAGGGATAAGGGTTATTAAACGTCTATTAAACGTCCAGGTTGCGAGAGACTAGACGCATGAGGAAGATGGCGACAATGTTGGCTAAGACGACTGCAATGAGTCCGGCGGCTGAGGCACTGCCAACATCAAACTCAAACAAGGCTCTTAAGTAGATAAAGTAAGCCAGGTTAGTTGTGGCGAGTCCCGGCCCGCCAGAGGTCGTCACAAAGATTTCTGCAAAAATGGTTAGAAAAAAGATGGTTTCGATCATGGCGACGACAGCGATCGCTCGTCCCAAATGGGGCAGCGTAATGTACCGAAACAGTGCGATCGCTTTGGCACCATCCATTCGGGCGGCTTCGATTTGCTCGTCATCTAAGGATTGAATCGCAGTTAGTAAAATCAGCAGCGCAAACGGCAGCCATTCCCACGAGACAATGAGAATCACCGACAGCATTGGATAGTCTGCAAACCAATCGATCGCGCCCAACCCTAGCGATCGCGTCACGTAGGCAAACAATCCATTCACCGGGTGCATCAGCAAATTCTTCCAGATTAGAGCGCTGACGGTTGGCATCACAAAGAAAGGTGAAATCGCCAAAATTCGAGCAATGCCACGCCCAAAAAAGTCTTGATTAAACAACACGGCGAGGAGCGTACCCAGACTGATCGTAATCCCCAACACTGAGCCAACCAGCACCAGCGTATTGACGATCGAGATCCACAAAGCTGGATTGCTCAATAGAGACGTAAAATTTTCGAGTCCTGCAAAGCGATTGTTTGTAGTGTTGAGCAAGTTGTAGCGCTGGAGTGAAAACCAAACCGTCATCACCAACGGCACAATCATCCAGAGCAGCAAAACAAAGACCGACGGCGCAACAAGCGGAAGTGTTGAAATCTGTCGCTTAGTAGCGGTATGTTTATGATGAGGCTTGACAGCCAAAGTAGAGGACATAGGTTGAAGCTTTCTGTTGGGATGGGGAGGGGGGCGTTGCTGATTGGAGGGATGAATCTGTGGGAAGTGTCCATCTTTTCGCCCCCTAAATCCTCCCAAATTGGGAGACTTTGAGCCTTGGGGTTTCCCGCAGCTTTGGGGCACACCCCCTGATTCAGCAACGCCGGGAGGGGTTTTGGACGTTGGACTTTAGACTCTGGTCGTTGGACTCCTGCACGAATCATGGATGCCCTCCAATTGCTCTTGCGAAGCTAACATTAATCGCCAGGTATTCTTTTTAATCTCTGGTCTAATGTCGCTGGTCTAATGTCTCTGGTCTAATGTCCTTTCCCTACGAGTTTCATTAGAAAACCTCCCCAACCCCTGCGAGAGGAGCCAGGGAGGAGCAGAGACTAAGCCTTGATGTAACCTGCGCGTTTCATTGTTTCTTCGGTACTACTTTGGGCTTGTTGGAGCGCCTGATCGACCGAAACCTGTTTGGTTAGTGCAGAGGCGATCGTTTGTCCGACTTGAGTGCCGATCGCTTGAAATTCAGGAATCGCGACGAACTGAATGCCTGTGTAAGGAACTGGATTGACGGTAGGTTTGCTCGGATCGGCTGACTCAATTGATCGCAGCACGATCGGGGCAAAGGGTGCCG